>JAQUUV010000249.1 GCA_028693695.1 Syntrophomonas sp. | reverse complement strand
GGTCAGGTAAGTCCTTCTTGATTAAGACATCGTCTTTGCCGGTTGGTTCGTGTTTGAGAGTTGTCCCGGGAATACCCACACGGTCAACCAGACCTTTGGCCAGTACTGATTCATCCGTCATATCCATGACCTGATATTTGATTGATGAACTACCGGCGTTTACGACCAAAACCTTCATTACATGATTCCTCCTTCATTCTTATAAATAAATAATTTATCTGAATATAAATTTAGGCTCTTACTGCTGTCATAGCTACCACGTTTACGATATCTTGTACACTGCAGCCCCTGGATAGGTCATTAACTGGTTTTGCAATACCCTGCAGTATTGGTCCAATAGCCTCTGCTTTGGCTAATCTTTGTACTAATTTATAGCCTATGTTTCCTGCATTGCAATCAGGGAATATTAGAACATTGCACTGGCCAGCGACTGGACTTCCGGGAGCCTTGGACGAACCAACGCTTGGTACCAAAGCTGCATCCAGTTGGAATTCCCCGTCCACTTTCAGTTCTGGGAATCTCTCTTTAGCAATAGCAGTTGCCTCAATCACCTTATCAACTACAGCATCGCTGGCACTGCCTTTAGTAGAGAATGACAGCATGCCAACTTTAGGATCCTTAATACCACAAAGATTCATTGCAGTTTCTGCAGATGCTTTGGCAAATTCCGCCAATTGCTGAGCAGTTGGGCTAATGGTAACTGCGCAGTCCGCAAATACGAATATCCCGTTATCACCAAATTCGCAATTAGGAACAATAACAATAAATGCACCGGATACAGCAGAAATGCCAGGGGCAGTCTTAATGATCTGTAAGGCAGGTCTTAACACATTACCAGTGGTGTTTTCAGCACCGGCAACTTCTGCATCAGCTTTATCCATTTTTACCATCATAGAACCGAAAAAGAGAGGATCAAGCATAGTCGCTTTGGCTTTGTCCAAATCTACACCTTTGCTTTTGCGCATTTCATAAAATGCTTGTACAAAATCATCCGTTAATGCAGAGTTGGCAGGGTCAATAATCTCAGCACCTGAAATGTCGGCACCGGCATCACTGGCGGCAGCCTTAACGGCACTCACATTCCCCAAAAGAATAGGGGTGGCTATCTTGTTGGCAATAATATCTTTTATCGCCAGCAGGGTTCTTTTTTCTGTTCCCTCTGGGAGAACAATAGTCTTACTTTTCTGGGCTGCTTTTTCTCTGATTTGTGCTAATAAATCCATTCTTCGACCTCCTCATTTTTATAAAAATATAACCTTTTAATCACCTTGTGAAGTGATTCACCAGTTAAATTCTATCACAAATAAATGTAATCGCGGTAAATATTATGATATTATGGTGAATACTAAAAGCAAAGGGGAAATACTTACGTCTGTTCTTGGAATCATTGCTGAATTTAACCCATTTCATAATGGACATTTACACCTCATCCAAACCTCCCGGCAATGTCAAGACTTCTCGGGGATCGTATGTGTGATGAGCGGTAATTTTCTGCAAAGGGGAGACGCCGCCCTGTGCAACAAATGGGTGCGCGCCCGTATGGCCTTACAGGCAGGAGCCGATCTAGTTATTGAGCTCCCATTCTGCTTCGCAGTGCGCAGTGCTTACTTTTTTGCCCGAGGTAGTATTGAATTGTTATTCAGAACAGCGGCGGTTAGTCACCTAGCCTTTGGGAGCGAAAGCGGCCAACTAGAGGAACTTCAATCCATCGCCACAATTATTGCCCATGAAAACCAGGAATATAAAAACCACCTTAAATATCACCTGGCCCAGGGACTAAATTTCCCCACAGCTAGATCCCTAACCATACGGGCTATCATTGGGAAGAATATTCCTGACCTTGAGCATATCATTATGCAACCCAATAATATCCTAGCTCTGGAATACCTGCGCGTACTGGAACAGGAATCCATACCGCTCAAGCCATTAACCATCGCCAGAAAAGGTTCAGGTTATAACAGTATGAAAATTTCCCCTTATGCTAGTGCTAGTGCTATTCGCCGTAGTCTGTTATCTCACCACGAAGATATTCGAATTGAAGGCTCTATGCCTCCCGGCAGCCTAGCATTACTTCAGCAAGAGATCTGTGCAGGACGCGCTCCGGTTATCCTTGATGCATTGGAACAATCCATACTGGCCAAACTGCGGACTATTCCCCTGGAAAAGCTACGCCCAATATACGAAGTCACTGAAGGTCTAGAAAATCGTATTCAGGAAGCGGCTATTTCCAGCGGTACGCTGGAAGAACTTAGGCAATCTATAAAGTCCAAACGGTATAGCTTAACCCGGATTAGCCGGCTCCTCCTGTACTCATTACTAGATGTAGAAAGAGAACAAATGCTAAGCTTCGACCAACATGGCCCTTTATATATGCACATCTTAGGTTTTTCTACAAAAGGGCAAAAAATCCTGCAAACCATAAAAAATAATTCGAAGCTACTGGTTCTTAATCGTGGCAGCGAGGTAAAAAAAGCCTGCCACGATAAAAGTAATCCAACTCTACAGGCTATGCTCGGATTAGATGTACGTGCCACGGACATCTATACCCTCTTATATCCTGATTCTTCCACCAGACATGGTTCCCAGGATTTTACCACCTCCCCAGTGATAGTCGGCGATGAAGCTATTTCCCGAACGCCTCTATCTTGAGCATTATCTCCTCAACTTTATCCTCCGCAGCCTTTCTGCCCAAATCCACCACTTCACGAGATTTGTCAAACTCACGAGGATTGATATGACCAACAGCTGGTTGGATAAGGATATCAGCATGAGTAAAAATACTATCAAAGTGAATTTTCGACATAATATCCAGTGAAGTTAATATGACATCCATGGTATTCTTAATCACTGTCTTCTTACCCGACCCAAAGGTAACATCTACTGCAATAACCAGGTCGGCGCCCCGAGCCTGAGCTGCCTTAATCGGCAAACGATCACTAACCGCGCCATCCACCAGCACCATATCACCCTTAATTACCGGGGCGAAGATGCCCGGGAGAGATATGCTGGCTCTTACCGCTTCCGCAACTAGCCCCTCTTCTATAACCACAGACTTCCCGGTAATAAGATCGGTGGCCACCACTGCTACAGGAAAGTCTAAATCAACAAAGCTTTTCTTCTTAGTCACCAGATCCAAAAAATCGCTAACCCTTTTTCCAGAAACAAAGCCCATGCGAGGAACAACAATATCAAAAAGCATTCTGGTATTCATGTACTCCACCATTTTATCGAGCATGTAAATATTCGCTC
>JAQUUV010000029.1:12585-15185 GCA_028693695.1 Syntrophomonas sp. | reverse complement strand
AATAAAAAACCCCTCGCCCCGGCTAGGGACGAGAGGTTATTCCCGCGTTGCCACCCTTGTTGACGCTTGCGCGCCCACTTGATAGTTATAACGGAACCACCGTGACTGCTTTTACAGCCATCCTCCAGGGTGGATTCAAAACCTGACTATACTGGTTCGCACCAGCCACCAGCTCTCTTGAATAGTCCCAGTCTCTACTAATCCCCTTCATCGCTTTTCATCAAAATTTCACTTGTGGTAAATTATATTACACTAAAATGTCTTTTGCAAGATAAGGGCTACAACATTTCTAGGAAATAACTATGTATACTTAAGTCCTCAGTCAGTTCCGGATGGAAAGCGGTAGCTAGAAGCTTCCCTTCCTGCACCATGACGATTAGTTCTTGGTGGTATGCCAAAACCCGAGCCTCACCCCATACCTTATCTACATAAGGGGCTCTGATAAAGACTCCCCTGCTTCGGCCTATGCCCGCCACCTCAAGTTCAGTTTCAAAACTGTCTACCTGGCGTCCAAAACCGTTTCTCCTGACCCCAATATCCATCAGGCTAAGGTGTACCTGCTCTATTTCCGCTATTTCCTTGGCCAGAAGAATCATGCCGGCACAGGTTCCCCATATTGGCATCCCCTCAGCATGCCGAGCCTTTATTTTTTCATCCAGCCCATATGCCTGCATAAGCTTGCCGATGGTAGTACTCTCCCCACCGGGAATAATTAGTCCCTCAATTTCGTCCATTTCCTGCGCCGTGCGTACCTGCCGAGGAGATGCACCACACTTGCGCAGAGAGGCTTCATGCTCAATAAATGCTCCCTGTAGAGCTAATATGCCTATCCTTTTACCAGCCACGATCCTGCATCCTGTCTTCGGGCTTAATGGTATCAATATTAATCCCCACCATCGCTTCTCCCAGGTCACGCGATACTTCAGCTATAACTGCTGGATCTTTAAAGTAGGTAGTCGCTGCTACAATAGCCTTGGCTCTTTGGGCTGGGTCACCGGATTTAAATATACCGGACCCTACAAAGATCCCATCACAGCCCAGCTGCATCATTAAGGCTGCATCTGCCGGGGTAGCAATGCCGCCGGCAGCAAAATTTACTACTGGCAGGGCTTTCAATCGGGCTACTTCTAGCACCAGTTCATAAGGGGCCTGCATATCTTTGGCAGCCGTCATTAATTCTTCTATGGGCAGATTACTTATCCAGCGAATTTCATCATTAACCTGGCGGATATGTCGGACCGCTTCAATTACGTTACCGGTTCCGGGCTCACCTTTAGTGCGGATCATAGCTGCTCCTTCACCGATGCGCCGCAGGGCCTCGCCTAGATTACGAGCACCACAGACAAAGGGTACTTTGAAATCTTTTTTGTTCACATGATATTTGTCATCAGCCGGGCTGAGCACTTCGCTCTCATCGATGTAGTCAACACCCAGTGATTCTAGTATTTGTGCTTCTACAAAATGCCCTATCCGGCATTTTGCCATTACCGGAATGGTAACCGCTTCCATAATTCGTAAAACTATCGTAGGATCTGCCATACGGGCAATGCCACCTGTAGCTCGAATATCGGCCGGAACTCTTTCTAATGCCATAACAGCACAGGCCCCAGCTTCTTCCGCTATCTTAGCCTGCTCCGGGGTGGTTACATCCATGATAACCCCACCTTTTAGCATTTGCGCCAGTCCAGCTTTTACTTTAAATGTCCCAGTTTCTATCATTATCTTTTCCCTCCAACAAGCTATAAATTGACTCTAATTAACGCTACAATCTTAATAAAATGCGAAGTTTCCCCGATTTACTCTTCTTTTTCAATCTTAAACCTTGCTACTGCAGCAATTTTATCCTCATCTGAAGTCCTCATCACCAAGACTCCGCGTGAATACCTTTTCTGAGTAGAAATATCTTCTATTTCTAGTCTTATAATCTGTCCTTCAGTGGTTAAAATAACTATTTCTTCACCCTCAGTTACTACTTTAAATCCTACTACCGGGCCGTTCTTTTTGCTTACCGCTATAGTTTTTAAACCCTTTCCGCCCCGGTTTTGAATTTTAAATTCGGTTAGCTTGGTTCTTTTTCCGTATCCATTCTCGGTTACTAGAACCGCTTCCGCATCTTCACGATACTTATCAACCCCAACTACAAAATCATTATGGCTCAGATTTATACCTCTAACTCCGGCTGCAGTTCGACCCATAGTCCTTACCTGCTCTTCATCAAACATTATTGATTGTCCATATGAAGTAACCAGTACAACTTTATCCTGTCCATCAACCCTTAAAACTCCTACCAGTTCATCATCTTCCGCTAAGTTAATCGCTATAATCCCGGTCTTTCTAATATGGTCAAAGGCTGATAAGGCTACTTTTTTTATGGTTCCCTTTTTGGTTACCATTATCAGATGTCTTTTGTCATCAAAGACTCGTGCCGCCACAATAGTAGATACCCTTTCTTCGGGACGAAGTTCCAATGAGTTTACTAGTGCCTGTCCCTTGGCTTGGCGCGAGGACTCAGGTATTTGATAGGCTTTAGCCGCAAATGCCCGACCCTGATTGGTAAAGAAAAGTATATTATTTAATACTCCCGTAACCAGTATATCGTT
>JAQUUV010000029.1:5833-12485 GCA_028693695.1 Syntrophomonas sp. | reverse complement strand
TCGACCAGACGCGCTTTATTTACCTGATAAGGAATCTCGGTAATAATAATGGCATTTTTACCATTTTTTCTTTCCTCTATTTCATACCGTGATCTTATTTTTATACTGCCGCGCCCGGTAGTATAAGCTTTTCTTATTCCATTGGTTCCCATAATGCCGCCGGTCGGAAAATCTGGACCAGGTATATAGTTCATTAACTCATCTATCGTAATCTCTGGATTATCGATTAACATTTTTATACCATCCACCACTTCAGACAAATTATGTGGTGGTATATTGGTAGCCATACCTACTGCTATACCAGCGGAACCATTTATTAATAAATTCGGTATGCGAGCGGGTAATACCTGGGGCTCTTCCCTGGTATCATCATAATTAGGCCGCCAGTCTATCGTATCTTTATCGATATCTTTCAGCAATTCGCCAGCTATTTTGGACATTCTTGACTCTGTGTATCTCATGGCTGCAGCTGAATCCCCATCTATGGAACCAAAATTTCCGTGCCCATCCACCAGCGGATAACGAGTGGCAAAAACCTGTGCCATTTTAACCATAGTTTGATAAATAGCCGAATCACCATGCGGATGATATTTACCCATGACTTCACCCACTATGTTGGCTGACTTTTTGTGAGGCTTATCATGGGTCATTCCCTGGTCATGCAGGGCATATAGTATCCGTCGATGCACTGGTTTTAATCCATCCCGAATATCCGGCAGAGCCCGAGATACTATAACGCTCATGGAATATTCCAAAAATGATTTCTTTACTTCTTTTTCTATATCCATTGATTTTATTCTGTTTGTTTCAAAAAGATTATCTTGTCCCAAGTTTGATCACCCCCTTAAATATCCAGGTTAGTTGCATATTTGGCATTGGCATTTATAAACTCTCGGCGCGGTTCGACATTATCCCCCATCAAATCCGAAAATGCTTTCTCTGCTTCTATGGCGTCATCTATATTTACCTGCAACATGGTACGCGTTTCTGCGTTCATGGTAGTAGACCACAATTGTTCGGGGTCCATTTCTCCTAGACCTTTATATCTTTGCATAGACCATTTCTTATCGCTTTGTTGTACAAATTTGTTCATATCCGCATCGTTATAAAAATAATGCACCTCACTAGATCTTTTGAGACCATATAGAGGCGGTTGTGCTATGTAGATATAGCCATTTTCTATTAACTCATGCATGTACCGATAAAAGAAGGTTAATAATAGAATCCTAATGTGGGAACCATCTACATCGGCATCTGTCATAATAACTAGTTTGTGATAACGAGCTTTCTTTATGTCAAAATCTTCACCTATACCGGTGCCCATGGCGGTAATTAGATTTCTTATTTCTTCACTGGAGAGAACTCTATCCAGCCTAGCTTTTTCAACATTAAGAATTTTACCTCTTAATGGCAGGATGGCCTGATAGTTACGGTCTCTGCCCTGTTTAGCAGAACCACCCGCAGAATCTCCTTCAACAATAAATAATTCAGACATGGCTGGATCCCTGTTACTGCAATCCGCGAGTTTTCCCGGTAGTGATGTTGATTCCAAAACACTTTTACGCCTGGTTAATTCCCGAGCTTTCCTGGCAGCCTCACGGGCGCGGCGGGCTGAAATAGCCTTTTCTAATATATTTTTGGCTGCTGCGGGGTTTTCGTTTAAATAATCTTCAATATTATCATAAACCGTACTCTCCACTATACCTCGAACATAAGTATTACCTAGTTTAGTCTTGGTTTGTCCTTCAAACTGAGGGTCTTTTACCAAAACTGAGATTATCGCCGCCATACCTTCCCGAATGTCTTCTCCAGCAAGGTTGGCTTCAGTTTCTTTTACTATACCGTTCTTTCTAGCATAGTCATTAATAACCCGGGTTAAAGCGTTTTTGAAACCAGTTTCATGGGTTCCGCCTTCCTGGGTTCGGATGTTGTTGGCAAAAGAATATATGTTTTCACTGTATCCGTCATTGTACTGTACAGCTATTTCTACTACTACATCATCCTTTTTTACATCAAAGTAAATCGGTTCTTGGTTTACAACTTCTTTATTTTTATTTATATAAGCCACAAAATCCTGTAAGCCGGCCGAGTTAAAATCTTTTTTAAAGGGCTCTTCATCTCTTTCATCGGTGAATCCAATTAACAGACCTTTGTTTAAGAATGATAATTCACGCAGCCGCTGTACAATTATATCTCGTTCAAAAACCGTTTCTTCGAAGATCTCGGGATCAGGGATAAAATGAATACTCGTACATGTTTCCTTGGTATTTCCAATGGTTTTAAGTTCACTGACCGGTTTTCCTCTTTCATAATCTTGTTGGTATATATGCCCATCTCTTTTCACAATAACTACCATATGTGAAGATAAGGCATTTACTACCGATAAGCCTACTCCATGTAACCCGCCGGAAATAGTATAGCCACTGCCGCCAAACTTTCCTCCGGAATGCAAGGTGGTCAAAATAACTTCTATAGCTGGTATCCCCATGAGTGGATGAATATCGACCGGTATGCCTCTGCCATTATCACAAACAGTAACACTGTTATCCGAATGAATGGTAGTGTCAATTTTGGTGCAGTACCCACCTACAGATTCATCTATACTATTATCTACTATTTCAAAAACTAAGTGATGCAAACCTTTGGGGCCGGTTGATCCTATGTACATACTCGGTCTTTTGCGAACAGCCTCTAAACCCTCTAAAACTTGAATATCAGAGGCATTATAAGCATTATCTGAAGCTTTCAAAATTTATACCTCCTTAGGATAATGACTTGCTCTTTTATAAAGAGTATTGGATGATATGGGTGAAATGTAAATCCGGTTGTCACAAACAACCAGGGCCTTTCTTTTGTCTTTTTTACTAATATTGACGAGTTTTCTTTCAATTTCGGCTATTTCTATAATATCACGTAAATCTGCAGATAGCGGCTCCTCAATATTCAGAATAGCGATGACGTCGACTGCTGATATTACCACATCATTGCCCAAGTGTATATACATTTTTAATTCTCCTTTCGAATCAAACGGCCTTCTTTTATTAAAAAGATGCTTGCTTCTCCATCATCAATATTTTCAAAATCTACAGAGGTAAGAAAAGTCTGAAAATCCGCTTTCTGCAAATGCTTTATTAGCAACGACCTCTTCTTTTCATCTAATTCAGCTAAGACTTCATCCAGTAGAAATAAGGGGTAAGAACCTTTTATCTTTTTAAATGCATACATTTCGGCTAATTTTAAACTTATAGCCAAATTTCTCTGTTGCCCCTGGGAAGAGAATGTACGTGCCAGACGGCCATCCTGATAAAAATTAAGATCATCAAGGTGTGGCCCTGCCAGTGTTTTCCTGCGAAGAACTTCGCTTTTTTTATTTTTTTCTATTTCTTTTCTTAATGCATCCTGTAAAACGGCCATATTAATTTTATCACTATCTATAGCAAAAGAAAGTGCATATCTAATTTTTATATCATTCGTTCCACCATTAATTTCCCGAAAAACGGCTCGGTTTATATCATCCAATATATTTACAAAATTAATACGTTGAATAACTAATCGAATAGCGTTTTCGATAAAAACCTCATTTATAACTGCAAAGGCCTTGCCTGTAGTTTGCTCATTTTTTAGTAATAAATTCCTTTTCTTTAGAATT
Source organism: Syntrophomonas sp. (assembly GCA_028693695.1). Taxonomy (GTDB): domain Bacteria; phylum Bacillota; class Syntrophomonadia; order Syntrophomonadales; family Syntrophomonadaceae; genus PHAA01. The sequence goes on along the minus strand of JAQUUV010000029.1, from coordinate 8,836 downwards.
GCTGCATAATTATCAAGATTGAAAATATATTCCGTAGATAACTGTTTAAGGATGAAATCCAAAAAAGACCTCCTTTTCGAAGGAGATCCTTTAACTAAAAATAGATCATCTGGTGTAAAAAGAACTACTCTTAGTCTATCGGTATGTTTCTGGGAGCTTTTTTTATTATTTATCAAGGCGTTTTTGTAACCATTTAATTGGTAATGAAGGCTTGCTTCAAAACAACGTTCTGAAATAGTATAACTGCTTTTTATGGTGTAGCCTTCTGCTTCATAATTCATTAAATTGGTATCGGCAGCATTACGGAACGAATTTCCAGTCGCCAGTACGAAAATAGATTCTAAAAGATTAGTTTTACCCTGGGCGTTATCACCGACCAAGACATTTAACCCGGAAGATGGTTCATATTCTATTTTTTTCAGGTTCCTAAAATTTTTTACCTGTAGTTTATCTATTTTCAAATAAAATAGGCACTCTCCCTTAGTTGTTGGTACGCATGGGAACTAATATATATAAGTAGTTCTCCTTTTCTGGGTTTTTAATCATAGCTGCGCTCATTGATCCAGACAATTTCATATTTATGGTATCACATTCTGCATCGAAAACCTTAACAGCTTCTAAGAAATAATGAGTATTAAAGGCTATTTTTATCTCTTTTTCGCCTTCAATTTCAATATCTTCTATTACTTCTGATATTTCTCCCATACTCTCTGAAAAGGAATTTAAAATAGCATCATTTTCTTGCAAGGATAATTGGACATGCTGAATTTTAAATTTATCATCTGTAGGCATTATTTTAGCTCTTTCCAGGCTAGAGGCTAATATATTAGTTTTAATATTAAAATTAGTGCTGAAAGAACTAGGAATTACTGTTTCATAGTTAGGGTATTGTCCATCTATTAAGCGAGACAATAGTATAAAGTCGTCTTTATAGAAAATAACATTATTTTCTGAAAGAGCAATATTTATCGTTTCTGGACTATCATCTAAAAAGCGCAGTAATTCATTTACGGTGCGCATAGGAATCACAAAATTAAAGGGTTCTATTTCCTTTTGTTCCAGAGTATAAGAGTAATAAGCTAAACGATGGGTGTCAGAAGCTATTATTTTAATAATTCCACCTTCTAATATATCAAACAAAACTCCGGTAAAAACCTGGCGGAAATGATTAGCTGCCGCTGCAAAAGCAGTTTTTTTAAGACTTTCTTTAAGTACTTTTTGCGGTATAGAGAAACGAAATTCCATTTTATTGAGGGGTAATTCCGGATAATCATGATCCCGATAGATATTTATTTTACCTGATGAACGTCCATAACTAATATTGAGTCTGGAATTTTCTTGGCTCAAATCAAATGATATTAAGGTATCAGGAAGAAGTTTAATAAAATCGGCAAAATAGTTAGCGTTTACCAGCACTACGCCTTCTTCAATTATATCTAAGTTGGAAGTGGATGCGTGAATGCCGATTTCCATATCAGTAGCAGTCATAGTCAAACCTTTATCACGGGATACTTTGATAAGTAAGCCTGAAAGAACAGGGATAGTATTTTTACTGGATGCTGCTCGATGTACCAGAGTGGTAAGGGCTGATATTTCCCTTTTTTCGATATTAAACTTCATGGGTCTTGCCTCCGCTCTTTTTATTTAATATTTAATAAACAGACCGCCGTAATAGTAGTAGTAGTGTGTACAATGTGTAAAAGGCCTGCTATAACTCAGTCCATATAGCTTGAACCCTGTCGACAAAGGTGTTGGTAAAACGCTTTTTTTATTGCTTTAGTTGGGATCTAATTGTTTACGCAGTTTTTCCAAAGTTGCCGTTAATTCTGGACTTTCTAGCTTTTCTTTTTCTATTTTGTCTACTGAATGCATTACTGTGGTATGATCTCTTCCTCCGAATTGGTCACCGATCAGGGGAAAAGAAGCATCTGTCATTTTACGACACAGAAACATAGCAATTTGACGAGGGTACACCAGTTGTTTATTTCTTTTTTTAGAGAGTAATTCAGTTAAATTTAGACCATAGAAATTGCAGACTTCTTTTTGAATGCATTCTATGGTTATTTTTTTAGGTCGGGGAGGAGGTAAAATATCTTTCAATGCTTCGGTGGCAGTTTCCATGTTTAGGGGTAGGTTATTAATGGTGGCAAAGGCTACAAATCGAACTAGAGCACCTTCTAATTCTCTTATATTATTATCAATATAATTAGCTATGTAATCCAATACATCGTAAGGAACATTCAAATTGTCAGATTGCGCCTTTTTTCGCAGGATAGCGATACGGGTTTCCAGGTCGGGAATCTGAATATCGGTTATTAATCCCCATTCGAAACGAGAGCGCAGGCGATCTTCCAGGGTAGGAATATTACGAGGAGGACGGTCACTGGAGATAACCACCTGTTTATTGGCTTCGTATAAAGTGTTGAAAGTGTGAAAAAATTCTTCTTGGGTTCTTTCTTTGCCCGCTAGGAACTGGATATCGTCTATTAATAAAACGTCTATATTTCTATATTTGTTACGGAAAGCAGGAGTAGAATCATCCTTAATGGCACTGATTAGTTCATTGGTAAACTGCTCGGAAGAGACATACTTCACTGAAAAAGAAGGATTGTTAGCTAGTATTCGATGGGCGATAGCATGCATTAGATGGGTTTTACCCAGTCCTACACCTCCATATATAAAAAGAGGGTTATAGGCACGTGCAGGAGCCTCCCCCACTGCATAGCAGGCAGCATGGGCAAAGCGGTTGCTGTTACCTACCACAAAGGTATTAAAAGTGTATTTAGAATTAAGGGGAGAGATATACCCATCCTTTTCCACAATCGGCTCAGTTATGAGGATTAAAGAAATATTCTGTTTGCTCAGATCCCGAAAGTTTTTTTGGAGCGCTTCCAGGTAACGGGATTCAATCCATTCCATAGTAAGCGTATTGGGAACCATAATATAGAGTTTATCGTGGCGAAAAGTGTTATAGGTAACCTGGGGAAACCAGATATCAAAACT
>JAQUUV010000029.1:0-5733 GCA_028693695.1 Syntrophomonas sp. | reverse complement strand
ACTGTAAAACCCGGTCCCATATGGCTGCATAGTCAAAATCTACGGACATTAATAAAGCCTCCTGTTTGTTTGTGGAAAAATGATCTCGTCCGGAAAAACTGTTTGTGGATATCTGGACAAGTAGTAAAATAGGCGAAAATTCGCGCGGTTGATATTCTTATAGCTAAAGATATAGTATAATACTAGCAGATTTGAAACATAATTAGAAGTATTTAGAAGGATAGAGATTCTTGACATAGAGGGTGTTTTAAAAATATAATTATTAAGCGTTGGAAAAATTAAGGGAGGCTACTAGAGAATGAAAAGAACTTATCAACCCAAGAAAAGACAGAGATCGAGAGTCCACGGATTTAGAAAGAGAATGGCGAGTGCCGGAGGAAGAAAAGTATTGTCTATGCGCAGACAAAAGGGAAGGAAGAAACTCTCTGCATAGGTCGTGTGAACGGCCTATTATTTTATACTATTAAAAATTATAAATATTAAGGTTGCACCCTTCACCCTTAGGGTACCACCGGTGCTCCCGTTGGTCGCGATTAAGGTTGCAGGTATTATACATGCTCCCGATGGTCGCCATATAACGAAAATAGTATAAGTGCAATCACGAGTTCCGACGTCCATGGATGGACTAGTGCAGAGGTAGGGCTTCTTATGCTGGATAAAAAACGGAGAATAAACAGAGGCAAGGAATACGGATATTTATATAAAAATGGCAGAAGAATAACCGGTAAGTATATAATAGTATTCATAAAGGAAAATAACCTGGCGCACAATCGGTTTGGGATAGTAACTTCAAAAAAGATTGGTAATGCAGTGATTAGGAATCGCGCCAAAAGGCAGATTCGAGAAGTGATAAGGAAAAACCTGCAGCTTGTTCGACCTGGCTATAATATGGTAGTAATAGCCAGGTTTAATATAAAAGAAGTTATCTTTGAGTTGATTGAAAAGGATTATTTAAGGATTATGAAGAAGGCCAGCTTATATTGAAAAGGGTTTTTATTTTAATTATAAAAGCTTATCAAAAATTAAGTTTTGGCAGAAGACCGGTCTGTCGCTTCTATCCATCCTGTTCCCATTATTCTATCGAAGCCCTACAGAAATTTGGGGTGATTAAAGGAGGATGGCTGACAGTAAAGAGAATTAGCAAATGTCATCCATTTCATCCCGGAGGATATGACCCGCTTCCCTGAACGCCAAGGGTTTACTTATAAGGAGGTGACACCTGCTAACGGAGTGTAAGCTTCGGAGGGCAGGGTTATAATTTGTGGCAAATGTTTGTGCAATGGTTTTCTAATGTAATTAATTTGATGTATGGGTTTACGGCTCAGATAGGATGGCCTAGTTATGGTTTAGCAATAATATTTATGACCATTGCTATTAAACTGGTAATGTTCCCGCTTACCCAAAAACAGATGAAATCCATGCGCGCTATGCAAGAAATTCAACCTAAGACAAAATATATCCAGCAAAAATACAAAGATGATTCCCAGTTAATGCAGAAGAAAACTATGGAGTTATATAAGGAGCACGGAGTGAATCCGTTGGGAGGGTGTCTGCCATTATTGATCCAGATGCCTATCTTCCTTGCTTTTTATCAGTCGTTATTTAAATTTAATTATGTAGATGCCGCCAACATAGGCTTTTTGTGGATTCCTGACATAAGTAAACCGGATCCGCTTTTTATCCTAGCTATACTTGCGGCAGTCACTACCTTCCTGCAGCAGAAGATTTCCATGGTGGAGAGTAATGATCCCACCCAGAAAGCTATGCTGTATTTTATGCCGGTAATGATGGCGTGGATAGCGCTCAAGATGCCGGCAGGCTTGCCACTATACTGGGCTGTTTTTAACATCCTGGGAATTTTGCAGCAACTATATGTAAATAAAATGCATAAGAGTGGTAAGCTTGATACCGGAATGGGAATACAGGTAGAAGAGCAGGAAATGCAAAACGGGCTAGACCACCAGGAAGACAACAGTAATAAGGTGGGCGCACAGAGGGACAAAGGAGGAAATGAAAAGAATGCAGGGGCAAACAATCGAAAAAAAGGGAAAAAGCGTTGATGAAGCCGTAAAGGCAGCTCTAGATGAGTTGGGTTGCAACATTGAGGATGTTACCGTAGAAATAGTGGAAGAACCCAGCAAACGGCTACTGGGCTTCATGGGTAGCAAACCGGCTATTGTAAAGGTATCGCTTCGAGACAAGCCCGAAACGGAGGCTCGCAAGCTAGTGGAAAACCTGCTGCAGGAGATGAAAATCGATTACGAGATTGAAAGAGTTGAATGGAAAAACGGTATAGCGAGAATTAATATTATTGGCAAAGATATGGGCCTATTGATTGGTCGTAAAGGTGAGACATTGAATGCTTTGCAATTTATCGCTGGACTCATGCTTAATCGTAAACGGGAAGAAAAGATTCGCATCGTATTGGATGTAGAGGATTACCGCAAGAAACGCGAACAATCCCTGGAGGCGCTGGCGTTAAGGCTGTCCGATAAGGTCAAACAGACTCAGAAAAATGTAATAATGCGGCCTATGAGTTCACAGGAGAGAAGGATAGTACATACGGTTCTTCAGGAAGACCCGGTGTTGGTCACCTATTCGATGGGGGAAGAACCTAACCGCAAAGTCGTTATAGCATTAAAGAAATAGTATTAAAGAGGCCCTGAGGGGCCTTTTTTAATGCCAAAATGGTGGAGATAAGCACCAGGTGTATCTACAGCTGTATTTTGGTAAGATAAAGCTAAGGGACTATCAAAGGGCTCATTTCTTCACTTTGAAATAGAGAAAAAGTCTTGGCTAGATAATAAGTAAATATTTGCTGAGCCCCAATTATTTTTATGACAGGAGAAAAGGATGTTAAAAGAGGATATTGTAGCCTTGTCCACCCCACCAGGCGAAGGTGGGATAGGGGTAATAAGAATGAGCGGGAATGGTATCATCGATAAGATCAGTAAAATATTTTTGCCAGTTACCGAAAAAGAACTGGGTCAGCGGAAAGGATTTACCCTTAACCTAGGTTGGATAATGGATGAAGACGGCAGTAAAATAGATGAAGTCTTGCTGGGTATAATGAGGGCTCCGCACAGTTATACCGGAGAAGATGTAGTCGAAATTAACTGCCACGGGGGAAGTATGCCGGTACGGCGCTGTCTGCAAAGGTGTACCGAGGTAGGGATGGTGCTGGCCGAACCAGGTGAATTTACCAAACGGGCCTTTTTAAATGGACGGCTGGATTTAAGCCAGGCTGAGGCGGTTATCGACGTAATAAGAGCGAAGACAGATCGGGGCTTGAAACTGGCTTTACAGCAACTGGAAGGTAGAAATCATTTCGTTGCAGATATAGAGGACAGCCTGCTCAAGCTTAATGCTATGTTGGAGGCTAGCCTGGACTTTCCCGAAGAAGTAGGCGATTTGGATTATTCGGAGGCGCATACTATTCTGCTTCAGATTAAAGAACTTATGGATCGACTGATCTTAGCGGGTCAAAGAAGTGAAATATATCGGGACGGGCTGAAGGTAGTCATCTGTGGTAAACCTAACGTTGGTAAATCCAGCCTGCTAAATGCCTTGGTTAAGAAGGAAAAAGCCATAGTTACGGAGATACCTGGCACTACCCGGGATGTTGTAGAGGAGTATCTTAATGTACGTGGTATACCGGTAAAGATTATGGATACTGCCGGGATACGGTTAACCGAAGATTTTGTAGAAAAGATCGGGGTGAAAAAATCCAAAGAGGTAATTGAACAGGCCGATCTGCTTATTTTTGTGTTAGATGTGGGTGCAGGCATTGGTAAAGAGGATATGGATATATACCAGGACATTGATCGGAAGCGGCTCATTGTACTGGTCAATAAAGAAGATTTAAACAAAAAAAATATAGCTCCAGGGGAATTGGAAGCATTGTTTCCCGGAGTAAAGGTGATTAGGGCATCTGTTAAAAACGATATTGGAGTAGAAGAGCTGGAGGAAGCGGTTGAGGCAATGGTCTTGCAAGGTGTAGTCCCGGGCGATGGTTTGGAAATAATGATTAACCTGCGCCAGAAGAATGCCCTTATACGAAGCCGGGTCCAGGTGGAGAACGCTTTGCAGGCATTAGGGGAGGTACCCTTGGATTGTTTAGGGGTTGATATATGGGGAGCCCTGGAAACCTTAGGGGAGATAAGTGGTAAAACCCTAAAAGAAGAAGTAATAAACAGGATATTTCATGATTTTTGTATAGGTAAGTAGGGAGGTAGCAATGATTTACGAAGCGGGTAAATATGATGTGGTGGTTATAGGGGCAGGACATGCTGGTTGTGAGGCGGCCTTGGCGGCAGCGCGCATGGGCTGCTCTACCCTGTTGGTAACCTTGAGCGTTGAAAACATCGCCCTGATGCCATGTAATCCATCCATTGGCGGTCCGGCCAAGGCACAGTTGGTAAGGGAAATAGATGCCTTGGGTGGAGAAATGGGAATCAACATAGACAAGGCCAGTATTCAGATGCGCTTGATAAATACTGGAAAAGGACCGGCGGTTCAGTCTCTACGTGCTCAGGCTGATAAACACGAGTACGGACGGGAAATGATTAAAACTATCTTAGGTCAGGAGCAATTGCACCTGTTAATGGCCGAGGTGGAGGATATAGAAACTGAAGATGGTTGCGCGAGAGCCATTGTTACTCGAACCGGAGCTCGCTACGAATGCCAAACGGTAGTCATTACCTCGGGTACCTATCTTAAAGGGCGTATTATAGCGGGAGAGGTGATGTATGACGGAGGGCCGGGCAACCAGTTCCCAGCGGTAAAGCTTTCCGATAGTTTGCGGGCTATGGGTATCAGGCTGGGCAGGTTTAAAACCGGCACCCCTCCCCGCGTTGACCGAAAAACCGTTGATTTTTCTAAGACCGTTGAGATGCCCGGAGATGAACAGCCGTGGAGATTTTCATATATTAGTCCCCCGCCAGTGCGGAAACAACTTTCTTGCTGGTTGACTCATTCTACCCCTGAGACTCATCGTATAGTTATGGATAATATCCAAAGAGCGCCTCTTTTTACCGGAGTTATTAAAGGCAAAGGACCCCGCTACTGCCCATCATTTGAGGATAAAGTAGTGAGATTTGCGCACAAGTCTTCCCATCAGCTGTTTATTGAGCCCGAGGGGCGAGACACCGATGAAATGTATGTGCAGGGACTTAATACCAGTCTTCCGGAAGATGTACAGGTACAGGTTTTACACAGCATTCCAGGTATGGAAGAGGTACGCATGATAAGAACGGGTTATGCGATCGAATATGATTATGTAATTCCTTCCCAAGCTAAGCTAAGCCTCGAAAGTAAGGTAGTCGACGGTCTTTTTACCGCCGGGCAAATAAATGGTACCTCGGGATATGAAGAGGCGGCGGCGCAAGGACTTATAGCTGGAATTAATGCAGCCTTAAAGGTTCAGAAAATGGAACCATTAATACTGAAACGCAGTGAAGCATATATAGGAGTTATGATCGATGACCTTGTAACCAAGGAAGCGGATGAGCCATATCGACTATTGACTTCCCGAGCGGAGTACCGCCTCCTATTGCGGCAGGATAACGCCGATCTCCGTTTGACGGAGATCGGCCGGCAGATTGGCCTGGTGGATGACTATCGATGGAGTTTGTTTGAAGCGAAAAAGAAAAGTTTGGAAACGGCTACTCAGTTTTTACAGAAAACTACCTTTACCCCTGCGGATTCGGAAGTGGAGAAATACCTAGCCGGCAA
>JAQUUV010000001.1 GCA_028693695.1 Syntrophomonas sp. | reverse complement strand
CTCCTGTGGCTGCAGTTGCACATTTAACAGAGGCGTCTTTCCTTTCTTATATTATGGTCATTATATCCAGCAATCTCCGGACAGGCAATCCTGTCAGCTTTTGGGCATTTTAGGTTAGCTGAAACAACACATTACTTTAGTAATATAATTGTCATACGGAAAAATAATTTGATGTGTTTGTGCTTTTATAGGGAATTGGTAATTGTCGCTCTACAGCTTGAGCTATCAAGGCGCGACGCAGCGGAATATAAAAAGCAAACCGCACTTCTGTGGGAGAAGGACGAATATGCCTTCCAGTTCGTCAGCATGTACGTCCAGAACCCCGCCCTTAAAGTCGGTACGGATTATCACTTTGAAGCGCTCTCAAATTTGGAAGGTGAGTTGCATATCATCGGGCTGTCCCCGAACAATGACAGCCACATATTCAGGTGCATAAATGAAAGCAACTTGGAGAAGGTCTGGTTTTATTATTTTTCCGAATCAGATAAAGCCATCCCTGTCACCAAGCCCTACGAACCAAAGCACGTTGAAGATTTGTGGAAATCGTTAGACGCCGATAAGAAAAAATACAATTGCTCCTATCCCATACCGAATAACCCCGAGGTGGATAAGTTCATCGAGGCGTTCAATGCGCTGTCGTTTGATTCAATTCCCAAGGAAAAAATCATCAACGAAATAAACTCCATTCCCCAGTTTGAAGCGGCCCAGCTGTGCTCAATCGTAAGAAAAGAGCTGGAAGAGCAAAAAATACGTGGAAACCCAAAAAGTGAAGATGAGCTGGTTCGGGGCTTCGGGGAGATCAGTCGTATCGGGCTACGTGAAGGGGTTTTGCCTTCAGCCCTGTTTATGTTGTACATAATGAATTATAAGGATTAGGGAGTGCGGAAACCAAGACCCTTAGTAAAAGATAAAATGGGCATCTTTTTTTGAAAAAGCTTATGGTAAATTGGACAGCCTTTTTCGGGCATTCTCCATATACCTGTTATACTGGGTTTTGCCATTTTCTATCCACTTTGTTTGACGCTTACAGTTCTTATACTGAGTAGGAAAAAGGCTTCAGAGCTTCGCATTATCCATATTTGGAGCTGCACATTTGGCTAATAACCGGCAGTTCAAGATTTAACTCGTTATAGCAATAATGGGAAACTCACCAAATGGCAGGTCAGTACCATAATGGGAAATTTGTGTTGGTTTCAATATGGAGAAATCGCTGGTAGTTGGGTTGGATGGTAATGACGCTGTAAATATTAATTTAAATTCTAAAGGATAGAAAAGGAGAATATGCGATGAAAGTTGTTGAAGCTGGCTACAAGTTAGATTTACACATCCACTCCATCTATTCTAAAGGAAAAGATGGCGATAAAGTAAAATTTAATACTCTCGAAAATATCGGTGTATTGGTTCAAAAATTGACCGAGAATGGTGTTCAGATGTGTGCAATTACAGACCATGATGCTTTTAACTATGATATGTATGCTGCATTAAAAAAAAATGAGCAACAAGACGGTTGCTCTATCGTCAAAGTATTTCCAGGAGTAGAGTTTTCTGTTGAATTTGAAGGTGATACGGCTGCCCCTGTAGTGCATGTTATAGCTATATTTAATGATAGTTCAGAAGAACAAATCAAAAAGATTTCGGATACTCTTCTTGATGAAAAAGGTGATGTAACATATGACCGCAATATGGCATTTTCGGAAGGGAAATTTCTAGATATTCTTAGACAAATTAATTTGGATACTATTTTGATTGCCCATCAAAAGAATTCATTGACCAGTAATGCTCCTAGAAAGAGCGATGCGAATACAGTTGGAGCCGACCGATTCCAAGAATTTGTATATACAGATTACTTCGAGGCCTTTGAGTTTAGGAATAAGAAAAACGAGGTATTTAATAAGAGTTATTTGGAAAAAACAGGAATGAAAGAATCTATTCGCTTTATTACAGGGACTGATTGCCATTGCTGGAGTGTGTATCCAAAAGAAACATCTGAAGATACCTCAGAATTCATATATACATATATGAAATGCTTGCCCTCATTTAGGGGGCTTGTTATGGCAATTACCGATTACCGAAGAATCAAAACAGTAAATAGTTTCTTCAATCCTTCGGCAGTGTATCTTTCTCAGATTGAGATGACAATAAATAGAGTGGAAATCAACATTCCACTTTCAAGAGGATTGAATGTCATCATTGGTGACAACTCTATTGGAAAATCACTTCTGCTTCACAAGTTGACTGGATATAGAAAAAAACAAAGTAAACAGATAAAGCAAACTTTGACTATAAGCTATGACAGATATCTTCGAAGTAATGGGGTTGAGATTCAAACTAGCCTTACAGCAGACCAAATTTTTGGATTTGATATGCAGGGCGAAGTGCGAGAAAAGTTTGAGGAATCCAAGATTAAAACAGATGAATTCCTTAAAAACTACTATCCCGCTGCAATTAATCCGGACCCATATCGTCAAGTGGTACAGCGTGAGTTAAATAAAATCTTCGTTTATATAGAAGAAGAATTTGCTCTTGACGATATTGAAGAAAATTTAGGGTCATTTCAAATTGTTGATTTGGATGGAGTGCTAGCAGAAAGCTTGACCTTTGTTGGACAGCCATCAAGAAACAACAAGAAAGCACAGGGATTAGGCGCAATCAGCAGTAATATTAGAACAGTCATTGAGTCTGTGAAGACTATAGAAGGCGACCAATGGATTGAAGAATCTGATGTGAAAACCTTACAGGAAGTTGAAACTATCTTAGAGAAATTGGAAAAGGAATACGATGCCAAGAAAGTGGTTGTAGATGTTGAAAATGCGAAAATCAGTGCTTTTCAATCAGTAATGAATGATTTCAAGCAAAGGTATTCCCAAACAGTTTCAGATTCACAGAAAAGACTATCTTTTTACAATGAGGGCATTGAAAGAACTATTGCTCGTATAGTGGAACTCCTTTTGAGAAGAAGAAAAAATGTGAAGCCTAAGATAGAGATACACAGAAAAGATATCGAGATACAAACCAATCGAGTATTTGAGTATGAATTTAACAGCAGACTTTGTGCTTTTTCTGTGGATAGCGAATATATTGAATCTCTGTTTGAAAGAGTGTTTAAGAAAGATATAGCTTTGTCCGTTCTTGATATGACGCGAGAACAATTAGCCGAAGCTTTGCTGAGATTTGATGGATCTCCGTCAGAAGCCCTACAAAGGTTAAAGGATGATATTAAGAAGCTGCTGGATGAGGATTTTAAAGAAAAGTATACCATAACAATGCATGGTATGGATAAAACCCAGGAGCTATCTGATGGGTTTAATGCAAAAATATATTTTGATCTTCTCTCATACGAGAGTGACCATTATGGAATTTATTTGATAGACCAGCCAGAAGACAATATATCGCAGAAGGCAATTAAAGAGTATTTGTTAAACAGATTTAAAGTAATGGGAGAAAGAAGGCAAGTTATAATTGTCACGCACAATCCCCAGTTTATTGTAAATCTCGACGTAGACAATGTAATTTATATCGGGAAGACAGAAGTGGGTATGGTTGTGCAATCGGGTGCTCTTGAATATAAAGATGATGAATATAGTGTGCTTGATATTATTTCTACCCATATTGACGGTGGATTGGACACATTGAAGAGGAGATGGAAGCGATATGAAAAGAACAATCGAATTTCAGATATCTGATGATAAGTATACCTTCTCTGAGAATGGAAACATTATTTTTGAAATTAATAAAGATGATTTGCAGGTAGATGTAAAGACGTTTTATAGCGCCTTTTTTGCAGATAACATGGATTGTTCGGATATTGAACTGCACAATTCTATACCAGATAATAAAGATGGAAAACGAGCGTTTGGATGTATCGAGCAACTGGTAAAAGAAGTCTCAACTCGCTTGATGGAAGATCATAAAAAGCCAGAATGCGAAGCCTCTGATGAAAATGGCGAATAAAGTACTGACTACATGGAAAGTTTTACAACGTCAATAACTCTTCAATATATTTAGTAGGCAGATGATAAACGCAATGCTGTAAGAGTGACAAGGGGACGGGGTTGTCGTCACCATCGAAGAATTCCTGATTATCCATATACCAATTATGTTTATTTGGAACTGCACATTTGGCTAATAATACGAAGTCTATATATCATGGTATATTAATGATTTATAGTTTACGAAGGAGAGGACAGATATGAACAGACTAAATATTATTTGTTTAGGTGTCAGGAATATGGAGAAAGCAATCAAGTTTTATCGTGACGGACTTGGCTTTAAAACAGATGAAAAGAGCAACAATCCAGAGGTGGTTTTTTTCAGCACATCCGGGACCAAGCTTGAATTATATCCTCTTGAGTTATTGGCGAAAGACATTAACAATGACAATCCGCCAGAGATTTCTTCTGGGTTTGGTGGTATTACTCTTGCCTATAATGCTAAAACAAAAGAAGAAGTAAGAGAAGTAATTGAACTTGCACGAAAAGCTGGGGCAACTATTGTCAAAGAGCCGCAAGACGTTTTTTGGGGTGGCTTTCACGCATATTTTTCAGACCCTGACGGATATTATTGGGAAGTGGCTTGGGGGCCTAACTTTGAGTTTGATGATAATGATATGATAAAAATGTAATTCCAATCACTTAAGATTATAAGCATATTGGGTATTTGATAAATAACAACTTAAGCGTAGTATTATCCATAAATATAAACTGTCGCAGGCTCTTCCTGGAGTGGATTCCATCATTGAGTCTACCCTGGCTGAGCAGCCGGATTTTGATCATCCTGAAGAACTCAAGAAACATATTGAGAGGAAGACGATTGAATTCGTAAATGACATCACTTCTATACTTTCGAAAGGACTAAATTGAAATGTTTGACAGCATTAAAAAGAAACTGACATCTGACAGTCTTGCTGAGAGAATAATAACCACCTATATTTGTTTTTTGATAACTTTTTTTACCATCACCGTTGTAAGTTATTATTTATTGCCGGAGGGTATTTTGTGCGGCAAGCATCCGCTTCATAACTGGGAGACTTCATCAAATTGGGCCATCTCAACATTGCAGATCTTTTCTTATAATTTAATCTCAGTTATAGTAATAATCCTTGGCAATACCTTGGCATCCAAAAGTAATAAGGCACAATATTTTTTGCCTTATGGGAATATTGCATTTTTCGGTTTGATTTCAGTTAATGCGGTTTTTCTGGGAACATGGTCATTTTCGCCTGTATCTGATGCGATACCGTTAGCGGATAGATTTATTAGAACATTTGATCTTTTTCACAGAGCGGGGCTGTGGGAAATGACCGGGCAGCTGTTTATCCTTTGTGCAACCGCCAAAATTTCATTAATAATAACCGTTGGGAAAGAAACCATAACTAAAAACTGGAGAAGTATTGGGCTTTCAAGACAAGAATTATTTGTATTTAGCATAGGCTTAATATTTATGCTATTAGGAGCAATTATCGAAAGTTATGCTATTATAAAATCCCTTTAGATGTTTACTGAGTATTAATTTAGTGATTGAGAAAAAACAAAAAAATAGGAATGGAGGGACCAATATGAAATATGTGCTTCCGTTTCATTTTGAATTTGAACCTATGATAAGGCTTGCTGTTATCAGTTTTATCGGGAATGAAGAATTTGAAGGCTACGAACCGCAACTCTTTGATGACCCGGTTAATGGTAAAGGAATTCGTCTGCTCCGTTATCGGAAGAATGGAAAAGTAGATGTCTACTATGAAGCTGGCATCATACCGGATAAAAATTTTAGTATCGGAACCGGAATAGCGGATTCAAAAATGACCCATTTCGATAAAAACCTTTTCGAAATTACTGAAAGCGGGCTGCAAGTCCAGCTAATCTTCACAGATGCTCAAGGCCGGAAGAACGAGTTGAAAGTGGAAGAAAAAAGTGCTTGCAAGCATCCTGTTCCGCTTTTAGCTCCGGTTGGCGGCGGCATAGAAAAACCTAAGAAGCTATTTTTCGTTTATATGAATGACTTCGACTTTGCATACCGTAAAACCACACAGATACACTGCTCACTGGATGGACGCATCCTTGAACCTGCAACTCTCCCGCTTTTGATTAGTGGACACCGCGCTTACCTGGCAAGATATTGTTCCCGGCTAAACATTGCGGCTCTCAATCCCGATGGCGCAAATCCTTTATGCTTTGATGCAGTACCGGGTAAAACCACGATGCAAAACGAAACACAAATCCACTGTAATGCTGAAGGAATAGTTGATCAAATTCAAATCGTGAAGGATACAAATAGTGCTGTGCTAAATTTTCCGGGCGGATTCCCCAATTTGCTGGATTTGCCTGAAAATCAGCGTATCAGGGGTTACTTTGATATATTTATATCATCGGATAAAATAACCGGAGGTCAATACCTGCTTGAAAAAATTGCGGATCAGGTTCATGTCGAACTGAATCAATTGGAGGAATGGCAACCAGCAGGATATCCTATAGGCTATAGATTATTATTCATATTTGTGAAAATATTTAGGAATTGGCCAGTTAACTATAGCTGGGAAGGTACGGTTGAACTAAAAGAAATTCCGCTGATGGACGGAAAGTGGCAGCACAGACTTAAAAACAAAGTTAAATAGTTTTAGAGGGATCAAGCAAAAACTGCTACTCAAAGTACCCATCCAAATAGGGTATAGACACTTACCAGTTCCCAGTTATACATATATCGATTAGGCTAAATTATAAAAATTTGGCCCAATTTATAATGGCTTGCTTCTGCCTATTAGGCTAATAATGGGAAGCCTGGATATCTGTCATGAGATATTAATTGATTATATTTTACGAATGGGGCTAGATCGTGGCTGATGATGTTGTTTTGTGAAGAAAAAGAGAAGAGGTGGAACATATGAAAAAGAGAAAAAAAGTTCTGCTAATCTTTTTGATTGTGCTTTTAATCTTGTCAATTCCTTTTCTTTCTATAGGTTATTTTGGATCTCAGACAGGACAGTTACATAAAGCGAAGCACTTTTTCAAAAATAATCAACCTGCTTTAGAAGACAGCATTGATGTTTTAGAGTCAACTTTACAAAATACTTTGACAGAAGACCCTGTAAATAATAAAGAAAATTATATCGAGCTTAAAAAGCCGCCAACGCTTCCGAGTGATGTAAATACTATATATTGGGTTCGTGCAGGTGGTGATGATCAAGCTTATGTGCTGTCTTTAGGTGCTTTTGGGATTGTGCCGTCTATGAGTTATTACGGGCTCTATTATTCCATTAATGATACGCCATGTAATTTGATGGAAACGCAAGCGCCTGAAAATGTTAAGCAACAAGAAAATACATTAAAGCCAAGTGATTCGGAAATCTGGACATGGCAAGAATCAAAGGGCGACAACAGTTTTTATACGGAACGTATTGCGCCTCATTGGTTTACTTACAGACAGACTTTTTGATTAAAATTATATTGGCATCATCATAGAAGTTCGGGCGAAGTGTGAAACTGAAGCAGGAAAACACAATTTGCCAATAAAGGGGATAGATAGATGAAACGATTCATTATTGCTGGTTTAGCTGGTCTAATTGTTTTTTTAGGTTTAATTGTTTGGCATAGCCCTGATTATCAAGCCAGACATATTTTAAGAACTTATGATTTCCATCCTGTTGGTATGCCTAAACACACAAGTATTGTTTTGGACGAAATAACATTTGACTCATTCAATGAAGCATCAAAGGAACTGGGCTATAATCTACAACCCTATAAAGGAAAGAAGGTTGAAGTGTTACAATACGGACTTCTGGAGCGTCATATGTATGAAAATGGAAACGGAGAATCTGCAATTTATGCTAAATTTCTATTGAACGATAAGCACCAATTAATCGGTGCATCATTGGAAGTTAAGGGTATGATGCCAGGGGTTATTTCTTTCAGTGAGAATAAACCAAATTATTAAAGTATCAAGAGAACGGTTTCGTTGACATAAATTGAAGTCATAGATGATGCCAGATTACCAACAGAAAGCGCTTATTGATTATATGCAATACAAGATTCATCAGCTTCGCGTTATCCATATTAACTTCTGCATAGATTGTTATAAATCTTGGTTTCAGAATTAAATATGCTCAGGAAGCTCTAAAAAACCATTTTTTAAAGCAATTTAGTATAGTTTCGCTTACTGGAAACTATACGCCTGATTTCTACGATATCACCAGCCACAACATAAAAAACCAGGTAGGCATTAACAATGAGTATTTTATAGCCCTTATTGGCCAATCGCCTGTTTTTAGGGGTGACCCCCATATCAGGGAATTCTTCTAAATGAAGGATAGCTGCATCAATCTCATTCAAAAGATTTTCCGCCGCTTCTGGGTCATCAGCAATAATATAAGTAAAAATATCTTCTAAATCATCGTAAGCCAGTGGCAAATATTCAACACTATATTTACCCATTAAGTCGCGCCCTTAGCCTTGCCATGACTTCACGGTGAGGTATTCGTTTGGCTCCCTGAGAGCTTTGGACTTCGGCTTCATCCAGATTGTCATATAACTCCATAAGTGCTTGCTGTTCCTCATATAGTCTTTGACTCATAACTACCAGATGACCATTTCCGTTCTTGGTGATGAAAACTGGCTTTTGTTCCTTGATACATATTTCTTCAATTTCGGGTGTCTTATTTCGTAAATCAGAAACTGGACGAATAACAGGCATTATACTCACCTCGCATTTATATTGATACTATTATATCATAATAATGATAAAGAATTCGCTATTTTGCTACAACTTAAGAAGATGAAGATTAACTCAAATAGAGGACGAGAAAGATTTTAGAACAGTAGAAAATCTGACTAGAGAGGCATTTTGGAATGTTTATAGACCAGGCTGCAACGAGCATTTTATTTTGCACAAATTGAGAAGTTCCCAAGCATTTATATAAGATCTTGACTTTGTTGCAGAACTTGGCGGAGAAATCGTTGGAAATATTGTATATAGCAAAGCTATCGTTGTAGATGATGCAGGTACTAAGCAAAAAGTAATTGGATTTGGACCAATTAGTGTTTTGCCGTCCTACCACAAGCAGGGAATTGGTGCAAAACTAATTGAACATACTATTGAAATTGCAAGCGGGCGCGATGAAGCCGATCGTCCGAAAAATCAAGATCAATCAGGCGCTTGCGGAGGAGCCAGGCTCTGTCCGTCGCAAAGGCTATAGGAACCGTGGAGGTATTCAGTGGCAAAACGAAATGCAGCGTCCCCGTGGCGGCTGAGGCAATCCAAAAAGCGGCAGCCAAGGGACGGCTCGGTTTCAAACGAAATCATGTCCGGTGTTAGCCTTAAAGATATAAGCTAAAATAGGGTTTATGTGGCATATATAACGTCAACTGAGTGTTATTGGCATGTGAAAATTCCTGCCTTTTACAATTGTTTTTTTGGGGAACCACAGGGATGGTTTAAGGTCAGATTGGTTTTATTTTAGTGCACCTAAAAAATATACGCAGTAATGATTTTGTTAGGACCTCTGGGAGTGTTAAAAAAAGGTTTGACATATACTAACAGCCGCTAAAAGCAAAAACGGCATTATGCCTAACTTGGTTTTTTCAATAAAATCTGTTTTTAAAGTTCCAATGTAAAGGCACCAGAGGACAGAAAATACCTGTACACTTAGATAAACAAGAGTTAAATAATCTTCGCCTGAGCTCTTAAAAAATAATACGAAGCAAAAGCCCAGATATATTGATATCAATAAAAACAATATTTTACCTATTGCAACACCAAACTTATTCCTAGGAATAAATAAACATATTATTACAATCAATAAAATCTTTATAATTTTAGCAGCTAATATTCCTGCAATTTCCAAATGTGAACTGCTATTTATTGTTGCCATATCTACAGAAAAAATTACCGTGCTGGGGTTTACCCAAATGCAAAAACCACAGAGACTGATACCAATTATAAATCCGATTAAAGATATTCGTATCCAAGGCCAAACGTTAACTATAGAATTAAGCAATATAGCTTTAATGAAATGGTTCATAGTTATCCACCTTTAATATTACTTTTATAATGGATTCTCTAGTTTAGTTATTAATAACTTTTTGTTCTGTTGAAAATATACTGCTGCGCATAATGTTAAAAAAGAACATTAAGATGAGTGCGAATCATTAGCGCCCATTATAATATGCTTTATATGCGTAAATAGAAGCTAAAATAACAAATAATATCGTGGTAAAGATCGAAACCGAATGCATGTAGGTAGATGTTCTTGTTACTTGCCCAATCATACTTGATGCAGCAAATAAAAGGCAAAATGCAACGGTCCACTTTTGATATTTACTCAAATTAAAGACCTCCAATGTTTGTTATTAATGATTATATTTTACATCATTTAACAGAGTGAATAAACTTATTATTGCTGCGCAGTATTATGCAAGAGAAAGAGAAAGAAGCTGGTCTGCATGAAAGAATTATCAGAACGATTAAAAGCGTCTTCCGGGATTGATTATATTTTTCCGTCAGTGGATATTGCATCAAAGGATGATTTTGAAAGAAATCCTGAATCTTCAGAAACTCGCTTACCAAAGTGAAGCAGCCATCTATAATGATTATGGAATACCGCCACTTGTTCAAACCCTGGGAGGGCTCCAGGAAGAGGCAAAAAACTCAATTATCCTTAAGGCGGTTGAGGACCGAAAAATTGTCGGCTCGGTCAGAGCCTTTGGAAACGATGGAACTTGTTACATAGGGAAATTGATAGTTCACCCGGATTACTCCTTTTGATAAAGCGCAAGATTCTTATGGCTCAGATGGCCAGTGAAAAGCTCGTATCTAAATCCTAAAATAGAATACTCTAACCTGTTAAATGAAGATGATATGTGTCTGGAATGGCATGCTTTATATGAGGACGAGCAAAATGATATCTGGCAAATCTATATGATCCATATTGCCAAGGCCTCACCATATGCAGGCGTATTTGAGGAGGTTGCAGAGAGAATACTAGATTCTTTAACCCCTGAGTCTAAAGAAATAATTTTGACCATAAAAAATACAGCATGCAGACTAAATAGAAAGGTTCCGGGAATAAATGTTTGCAGAGCGGTGATTGAAGGCAAAGTAAAAACATATTCTGACTTTCTGGCCTACGAAAGTCAGAACAAAACTGAAGGAATTATTCTATGGAAACCATAAATCAGTTCGGCAGCACAGTTACACTATTTTGGTATTAGGCTTATTAATGGTTTTCACACAGCCTGCCATATAACGTAATTGAAATGGCTGTGGGTTTAATGAAGATTGATCTTGGAGACGCATTGAAGAAAAAACAACTTGAAAACTACAAAGCCATGAGGGATATGCCAGGTACACTATGGGACATGGACAATGACCTGAGAAAAGCCGGTTTCAGATTCGTTGATTGCCTTTGTAAATATCAAAATCTGGCAGTATTATCAGCTTCCAATGGATGACGATTATTTGTCGGTTCACTTAGATCAATGCTGATGCATTGAAAGAGATTTTTCATGGCTTTGTTTTTGAACACTTATCTACACATTGGTACTATAAAAGCACAAGTAATAAAGCAACTACAACGTAAGGTACAGGCTATTTGAAGATGCGTTGAGTATTGTTTCTAATATTTTGCAGAGTTCATGATACAATGGAACTGTAAATGCTTGGAAAAGTCAATTCCAATATGAACGGAGGAAATAATCTATGCAGGAAGTCTATGATTTTTTAAAAAAGTGTGGGACCTATTATCTGGCAACGGTGGATGGTGACCAACCAAGAGTTCGCCCATTCGGAACTGTTAATCTCTTTGAGGATAAACTTTATATCCAGACAGGTAAGGTCAAGGATGTTTCAAAACAAATGATGGCAAATCCCAAAGTTGAGATTTGTGCCATGAATGGCGGCGAATGGATTCGGATTCAGGCAATTGCGTTAGAGGATGACCGTGTGGATGCAAAGCAGTGTATGCTCGATAACTATCCTGAATTACAGGCCATGTATTCTGCAACAGACGATAACACGCAGGTATTGTATCTGAAAGATGCCGTTGCTACGATTTCTTCTTTTACTGCTGCCCCAAAAATAATTAAATTCTGATTTATAGAATTAGCTTCTTGGATTTATGGATAGATAATTACGGTAGGGATAAATGATCCCACCCGAAAGGCTATATAACCCCAAAAAATATTGATGTTTAAACACAATGACTTTACATATAATAGTTATTGATGTACATTGAATATACAATGTGATAGAAGGAGTGTTTTTAAATGGCACAAACGAGCATAAACATTCGCATAGATGAGGATTTAAAAAAGCAAGCAGAGTACCTATTTTCTGAGTTTGGCATGAATATGACAACGGCATTCACAATTTTTATAAAAGCGGTTGTGAGAGAGCAAAAAATACCGTTTGAGATTGCTATGCCCAAAGATGGCTTTTTCAACGAATACAACCAAAACAGGATTAGAGAAGCTATTGCCGATATTAAGGTTGGCAAGGGGGTTGTCCACGACTTGATAGAGGTGGACGATGAATAAAATATGGCATGATGACGCATGGGAAGATTACCTTTATTGGCAAACGCAGGATAAGCGAACCCTAAAAAGAATCAACCAATTACTCAAAGATATTGAAAAGAACGGTTACGATGGCATAGGTAAACCCGAGCCATTGAAATACGATGCCCAAAAGTGCTGGAGCAGAAGGATAGATGAAACAAACCGTCTTGTGTACTACATCGAAGATGACCAAATTATTATTCTGCAATGTCGAACACATTACGGCGATAAATAAAGAGCGACAATGAAACTTGCTGTTACCACAAAAACACCATGTAATATATGCCCATTTTCAACCCCTAAAAGCGGCAGCCGAATATTAAACTATCAAAAATGTGCAAAAAGGTCCTGGTGAGCCGTTTGGCAGCCTCTGCCGCAAAAACGTAATATTATGGGTCATGATATGGGAAAGTATAGCATATAGGTTGACAATAATAAATATTATGTAAACCAATCGCTGGCATTCATATAGATTATCGCCTATAAATGGTGAGTATTTCGTGGGGGAGGACATCTTTCTTGAATTTGAGATAATAGGGCAGGGGGTAAAAAGTCTCATTCAATAATGTGCCCTTGCTGAAAGCAGGCAAAATTATTACATATTATAATGAAGGAACTCAATCGGAATTAACTTCATCGCAACATGGTCTGCGAGAAGTACGGTGGAGTTTTTAATTTTTATGGTTTAACGGACGGTTAAATGTCTTTTTTGGTAATATGTTTTCCTAGAGTAGGAAGGTAATTAAGATGATCAACACTGGTTTCGGCCATCCCTTGAGCTATATGAACATATCCCTCTGTGGTTCGGATACTGCTGTGCCCTAAATCATTTTGTAATTGCCAAAGATTACTGTTTTTATTTTTAGCTACCTCCGTGGCAAACGTATGTCTGAGCCAGTGAGGGGAAACATTTTTCTTTACCCCAGACCGGGTCGTTACGTCTTTAATTATTTTCCAGATGGATTGGGTAGACATACTGTTCCCGAATTTATTTACTATTAATGGAGAGTAGGATTGCGCATCTATCCCACATATAAGCCCCTTATCTTCCCGGTAATCTAATATTGTATCCCACAACAAATCTGGTATTTTGATAATCCGATCCTTGTTTCCTTTACCAGTTATCGTTATACATCGTTCTCCTTGAGGTGCGATAAATATGGATTTCCACATCGCATTGGCCAATTCACTTACCCTGCAACCGGTACAGGCGAAAAATATTACAACCAATAAAGATAGTTTCCCTGTCTCCTGAGCCGCCATGACAATGCTTTCTAATTCTGTCTCCATTAAAATCCTTTGGGCTATTTTAGAGTCTACCCGCTTTGTTTCCAGGGGTTCAGCCGGATTAAATGTTACATATCCGATTTTTTTAGCATAGGAAAAAAGGCTTTTAATAGTGGCTATTTTGCGGTTCTGGGTGCTGACTGCCAGCGTTGCAGGATTACGATCATAATCGGGCGCAGCCAGGTACTCGGAATAGTCCACCAGATCACTATATGTAATGGTGCGGATAGATTTATTGCCCAAAAGGGCGAAAAATTCATTCAGAACCCCAGAATAGACATAGGCAGTGTTTGCTGATTTTCTTTTTCGACTGGACAAAAACATTGCTATTAGATGTGCATCGCTATTTACACCTGCGACTGGGGGATTCAAAATATTTGGTTGGTTGATAATTAAATCTCCGTTAATTATATATACCTCCTAAATAATAATAGATATAAAAATGCTGGCTATATATTATAAAGTAACGTTAACTTAGTTAAAGTATATACGATAAAAAGTTTAACAACAACATAAAAACAATATAGTAATACGTTGAAAAATAAATATGTTTATAATACTGTGCTTTTATAAACATCACAATATATCAATAATGCAAGGAAAATAGCTTAAAGATTTTGTAAAAGTTAAAAATATAATAATCTAAATTACATATATCTATTTACATAAAGTAACTTTACAAATATAATATTATTAAAATATTAAAAAGTGAGGTTAATATATGATAAGGGAAACATTGATTACTTTAAGCGCCACATTAAAAGCTGCTAATACGGGTTTAAATGAGAGGAATACAGACCGAGCATTTGTTAGCCCGGTACTTGAATCAATTGGCTGGAATCTATCAAACCTGAGCGAAGTTGTTGCAGATTACAAACCGATGGGGTTAAAGCAGGGTAGTGAGATTTCATATGCTTTGTTTGCCCAGTTGCTTCCTATATTATTAGTTGATATTCGACCTCTGTATTCTGATCTAAGCCAGGTACTGCCCAAAATATCTGCTACAGCAAAAGCGTCACCTTCAAAATATTTGGTGTCTACAAACGGGGTACAGTGGAATCTATATAATATCGAAGGTAATCCGGTACTGAAGATGACCATCGATATTAGAGATAATGATGCCCAGGATAAACTCCAATTAATGTCTAAAGAAAGCATTATAAGCGGTTTATTAGAAAAGTATATTAATGAGCTGCCTGTACCAAATATTTCGGTGGATGAAATCGTGCTTAAAAACAGGGGGTATAAGGTATCCGATAAAACTCATGATGCTCTCAATAAGCTGCGGATCAAGATAATGACCAGCCGCTCCGTGAAGGACCAGGAAATAACAAACAGTATGATTGTTGAATTACTACTGGATTTGTTTCTGGAGAATTCCCCAACGAATTTTAGCCACATGGAAATTTCAAATCAGACTATCCTTAGACAACGAATACAGGAGTGTTTACGAAAATATGCTGCTAAATAATTTTTTATTGTAAGTTTAAATATTTAGCTCGTAATATACTGCCCATTTTCAACCCCAAAAACGGTAAGCGAATAGCAAACTATTAAATTTCAATGAAATGTCGCTGAAGAGCCATATGGCATTCTCTGCGGCAAATTAGTGATTTTATAGATAAATTAGAACAATATTGATCACTCAATCCTGCGGATACTAGCGATTTCATTCTGTAGCATTTTAATGCTGTTAAGTAAAGTCGAGTATAGTTTTTATATGACGAGTCATTATTAAATTAAAATAAAAAGTAATCTAGTAATGTTATGTTGTGTTATGTTAATATATGTATAGATGTGTATATTATTATTCGTTTGCATCCGGATGAAGAATAATACCTGTAAGAATAATAAAAATATTTCGAAAACAACTAAATAATATTCAAACGTTTAGCTCCAAAGCTACTTCGCCTAAAGCTTCGGCCATGGGGATTTAGCCGACTCGGTTTTCTTTACCGGCACGGTAAATCGGGAAACGGATTTGCCTCCCTTGCTTGGAAAGGAGTTACTGGTCAGTAAAGGCAATTTGTGTTGCCCAGACTTTCTTTACAAGGGAAGTCGGGTGCTAGTATGCGTTTTGCGCTTTGAGGTGTTTCTGGTCAGGGGGGAGCATGCATTTGAATGCAGTATATTGTCATGGATTTACTATGGCAAATAAGTCTACCCTCCTGTACAGATAGGAGGTTTTTTTACGGCTATTTTGAAGGGAGTGTTTAGAGTGTAATCAATCAAACTTATCATCGACGGAAAGGAAAATCAATCTGCCATTAAACCTTTTGCTCACGAATATGCTGGGAAAATATTTTAATTCTAAGGAAAGGAGGAAAGACAATGATAAAACTAACGATAAATGGCAAGGAAATACAAGTGCCCAGAGGGACAATGGTTCTAGATGCCTGTCAACAGGCGGGCGCTAATGTCCCTACCCTGTGCTATGATCCTGATTTAAAATTAGCCGGATCATGCCGTATGTGTGTAGTGGAAGCCAAAGGGAGACCTAACCTTATGGCTGCCTGTGTAAGCCCCGCTGAAAATGGCATGGTTATAGAAACTGAAAGCCACGATGTCGTTGAATCCAGAAAAATTATCCTGGAATTATTGCTGGCCCGTCACAAACTGGAATGCCATACCTGCGACAGAGATGGCAGCTGCAAGCTACAAGATTATTGTTACCGTTATGGAGTTGCCGATTCCCGCTATGCGGGCCAAGGACCGCATTTTGGCATGGAAGATCCCAATCCGTTTATTAAAAGGGATTATGATAAATGTATCATGTGTACCAGGTGTGTACGGGCATGCGAAGAGATTACCGGTGCTCAGGCCATAAATGTTAAAGATCGAGGCCATCATGCCAAGATAGCTACCGTTTTTGATGGCAAGCTGGCCGATTCAAGCTGCGTATTTTGCGGCCAATGTGTAATGGTCTGCCCAGTAGGAGCTTTGACCAGTAAAGTATCAGCCGGCAAAGGCAGGTCATTTCAGACTAAGGGGGTACTTACTACCTGTAACTACTGCGGTACCGGCTGCACCTTTGAATTGAATGTCAAGGACGATCATGTAGTAGGAGTAACCTCAGTAAGAGATTTAGAATTCAGCCCGGTTAACAAAGGTGCCCTGTGTGTAAAAGGACGCTTCGGATGGGATTTAATTCATTCTCCTGAAAGGCTTACAACTCCTTTAATTAAAGAAAACGGGGAGTTTCGCCCGGCATCCTGGGACGAAGCATTGAATCTTGCAGTTGAAAAACTCAAGGGTATGAAAGATAAATATGGCGCAGATAGCGTGGCAATGTTCTCCTCAGCGCGGGGGACCAACGAAGAAAACTATCTGGCCCAGAAGTTTGCCAGAGTTGTCCTGGGAACCAACAACATTGACATTTGTGCCCGCCGGCGCCATTCCTCCAGTATAGCCGGAATCGGTGCTGCATTTGGCAGTGGGGCTATGACCAATACCATTAATGATATGGGCGAGGATGCCCGGGCTATTTTTGTCATAGACAGCAACATCACAGAAAGCCATCCGATCATCGGTTATAAGATCAAGCAAACTGTTCGTAAGAATGGTGCCAAATTAATAGTAGCTGACCCACATTACACAGACCTAGCCACAATGGCCGATGTTCATATGCATTTCCGACCCGGTACCGATGTGGCCCTGCTTAATGGCATGATGAATGTCATTATTACAGAAAGTCTTCTGGATAAGGAATTTATTGAGAGCCGTACCGAAAATTTTGCAGCTTTAAAACAGATTTTAGAAAAATATACCCCCGAATATGTAGAGCCTATTACAGGTGTACTGGCCGATGACATCAGAAAAGCGGCTCGGATTTATGCCGAATCTGAAGCCAGTGCTATCTGCTATTCCATGGGACTAACCCCGTACAGCACCGGAACCGACAATGTAAAATCAGTGTGCAATTTAGCCATGCTGACTGGAAATGTGGGAAGACCCGGAACTGGGGTCAATGCTCTGAAGGGACAGAACAATCTACAGGGAGCCTGTGATATGGGTTCCTATCCTGCCTATCAGGCGGCAACTAATAGTGAGATTCGCGATAAGTTCGAAAAGGCCTGGGGGCTCACACTGTCCGGTGAGAATGGCTTAACTGTTGCCCAAACCATTCATGCCGCCCATGCAGGCCAGATTAAGGGCCTGTTTGTGCTGGGAGAAAATCCGATAGTTAGCGATCCGGATATTCTACATATGGAAGAATCTCTGGAAAAACTGGAATGCCTGATAGTACAGGACATATTCCTGACTGAAATCGCGCAAAAGGCGGATATAGTCTTCCCGGGTCTCTCCTTTGCTGAAAAAGAGGGAACCTTCACCAGTACCGAACGTCGGGTACAACTAGTACGCAAAGCAGTCAGCGGACCAGGTGAAGCGCAGGATGACTGGTGGATATTATGTGAGTTGGCTACTAGACTGGGATACCCCATGTCCTATACCAATGCCGAGGAGATTTTCGAAGAAATGCGATTACTCACGCCTTCCTATGCCGGCATGAGCTATGCTAGATTGCAAGGTTCAGGTCTTCATTGGCCCTGTCCAACTGAAAACCATCCCGGAACCCCCATTCTGCACAAAGAGACGTTTAGCCGCGGACTAGGTCTATTCCATGCTATTGAATTTAAAGAACCGGATGAATTGCCCGACAAGGAATCATAATTCAAGATATAGTATCGGAAGGTGTGTCAAGGGGACGGTTCTCCTGACACCTTTCGAAGATCTTAAAGAGGTGTCAGGAGAACCGTCCCCTTGACACACTTAATAGGAAGGAGGTTATAGCATGGCAAATTACAAGGATGTCATTGTCGCTTGCAAAGACCAAAAGGGAGGCATCATTGAAGCCTTCCATGCCTTACAGAACGAATTCAATTATATTCCTCACGAAGCACTGGTTGAAGCAGCGCAGGTATTCGGTATTTCCGAGGCACAGGCTTATGGAGTGGCGACCTTTTATTCATATTTGTCCGTTGAAAAGCGCGGCAAATATATTATCCGTATGTGTGAAAGCGCTCCCTGTCATGTGGCCGGAGCTGATGAATTATTAAAAGCGTTAGAGAGCCAACTGGGCATTAAGGTCGGTGAAACGACTTCAGATGGCAAATTTACTTTGGAACTGACCGAGTGCGTGGGACAATGCCAGGCAACTCCAGTTATAACGGTTAATAGTGAACCAGTGTTCAACGTAACTAGAAAAATTTTACCGCAGATTCTAGCTGCCTATAAATAAATAGAAAGGAGGGGATTAGATGGCTGAGGAAATGCGAGTCCTATTAGAATATGCCGATAAAATAAATCCGGAAAGTGCGGATGAATATGTCAAGGTCGGCGGATATGCCGGTTTAGAAAAAGCACGAAAAATGGTAATTAACGATTTGATTCAGGAAGTGAAGAGCTCCGGGCTGAGAGGTCGTGGCGGAGCAGGTTTTAATGCCGGTATGAAGTGGAGCTTTGTACCCAAGAATGCTGAGATCAAATATGTAGTCTGCAATTTGGATGAAGGTGAGCCCGGCACATATAAAGATCGGATCATCTGCGAGAAGAATGCCCAGGCTCTGTTGGAAGGTATGGCTATCTGTGGAACGGCCATAAGCTCCAAACAGGGCTATATTTATTGTAGGGGAGAATATCCATTCACAGTTAAACTGCTTAAAAATGCCATACAGAGCGCCAAAGAATTAGGGGCCTTAGGAGATTTCAATATCGAAGTCAGAATGGGTGCGGGAGCTTATGTATGCGGAGAAGAAACCGCCCTTATCGAATCTATCGAAGGGCACCGGGGAGAACCCAGATTTAAGCCACCTTTTCCGGGAGTTGCAGGACTTTGGGGAGTGCCCACGGTGGTAAATAATGTAGAAACCTTTGCATGTCTGCCTTATATTCTCACCAATGGCTCGGATTGGTTTGCCGGCATCGGTGCAGCCAAATATCCGGGCACCAAAATAGTTACCCTGACTGGAGATGCAGTCAATACTACCTTCTTTGAGGTGCCGACTGATTATATACTGCGGGATGTAATTTATAAACTGGGCGGTGGAGTAAAAGGCGGCAAAAAATTAAAGGCAGTTCAGGTAGGAGGAACTTCGGGATCATTCATACCCGAACAGAATCTGGATACCCAGATAGACTTTGATTCAATGGGCGCCATCGGTGCAGCTTTAGGATCAGGTGCGGTTTTAGTATTGGACGAGACCCGTGACATCGTTGATATTGTAACCAGAATATCCAAGTTTTTTGAACATGAATCTTGTGGTAAATGCAACCCCTGTCGGGAAGGAACCTTCCGTTGCAGAGAGATAATGGAGAAGATCAACTCCGGCAAAGCCAGTCAAAAGGATATAGACAACCTATTATTATTAACCCGCGTCATGCAAAAAGCGGCTTTATGTGGTTTGGGGCAGGCAGCTCCCTTCCCGATCCAATCGACGATCAAACATTTTGCTCACGAATATGCTAGAAAAATAGTTTAATTCTTATAATTCTTAGGAAAGGAGGAAAACGATGATAAAACTAACGGTAAACGGCCGAGAAATACAGGTGCCGAAAGGGACAATGGTTCTGGATGCCTGCCAACAGGCGGGCGCTGATGTCCCCACCCTGTGCTATGATCCGGATTTAAAATTAGCCGGATCATGCCGTATGTGTGTAGTGGAAGCCAAAGGGAGACCTAACCTGATGGCGGCCTGTGTAAGCCCGGCTGAAAATGGAATGGTTATTGAAACAGAAAGCCCGGATGTAGTTGAATCCAGAAAAATAATCCTGGAATTATTGCTGGCCCGCCACAAACTGGAGTGCCATACCTGTGAAAAAGACGGGATCTGCAAACTACAGGATTATTGCTACCGTTACGGTGTTACCGATTCGCGCTATGCAGGCCAGGGACCGCATTTTGGCATGGAAGATCCCAACCCGTTTTTCAAGAGAGATTATGATAAATGTATCATGTGTACCAGGTGTGTACGGGTTTGTGATGAGATCACCGGCGCCCAGGCGATAAATGTTAAGCATCGTGGACATCATGCCAAGATAGCTACCGTTTTCGATGGCAAACTGGCCGATTCAAGCTGTGTATTTTGCGGACAATGTGTAATGGTCTGCCCGGTAGGAGCTTTGACCAGTAAAGTATCAGCCGGCAAAGGCAAATCATATCAGACCCAAAATGTATTAACGACTTGTACCTACTGTGGCACCGGCTGTACCTTTGAATTAAATATTAAGGACAACCATGTGGTAGGAGTAACCTCAGTAAGAGATTCAGAATTCAGCCCGGTTAATAAAGGCGCGCTGTGTGTAAAAGGACGCTTTGGCTGGGATTTCATTGAATCTCCCGAGAGGCTCACGACCCCATTAATTCGCGAAAATGGAGAATTACGGCCTGCTTCCTGGGATGAGGCTCTGGATTATGCCGCTACTAAGATTAAAGCCATTAAAGAAAAAGATGGACCTAATTCATTAGCCCTATTTTCCTCAGCTAGAGCGACTAATGAGGAAAATTACCTGGCCCAGAAACTATTCCGGGCGGCGATAGGAACTAACAATGTTGATCATTGTGCCCGTCTCTGACACTCTGTAACTGTCGCCGGTCTGGGGGCAGCATTTGGTAGTGGTGCCATGACCAATTCTATTAATGAATTGGAAAAGGATGCCACGGCAATTTTCATAATAGGTACTAATACGACTGACAATCATCCTATAATAGGATATAAAATCAGAAAAAATGTGCGTTTTAATGGTGCTAAACTAATAGTGGCTGATCCAAGAAGAATTGAATTGAGCAATATAGCGGATGTAGATTTACGCTTTAGGCCCGGAACTGATGTCGCACTGGTAAATGCCATGATGAACGTCATTATCACTGAGGGTCTGGAGGACCAAGACTTTATTGCCAATAGAACTGAAAACTACGAGGAATTAGTCAAAGTAGTAGAAAAATATCCTCCGGGATTGGTCGCCCAAATATGTGGGGTAGACGCGGAAGACATTAGAAAAGCGGCTCGTATTTATGCTACCGCTGAGAGAGGGTCCATATGTTATGCTATGGGATTGACCCAGCACAGTACCGGGACCGATAATGTAAAAACAATGTGTAACCTAGCTCTGCTAACCGGGAACCTTGGCAAGCCAGGAACCGGGGTAAATCCCCTGCGCGGGCAGAACAACGTGCAGGGAGCATGTGATATGGGAGCGCTGCCGGTAACTTATCCTGCTTATCAGCAGGTTACCAACCCTGAGGTGCGCGAGAAGTTTGAAAAGTTCTGGGGCGTTCCTCTGTCTCCGAATAATGGCTTAACCATTCCGGACGTAGTTGACAAGGCGCATCATGGCGAAATCAAGGGATTAATGGTTTTTGGAGAAAATCCAATGGTCAGTGATCCAGATCTCCGCCATGTGGGCGAGGCCATGGATAATCTGGAGCTTTTGATCGTACAGGATATATTCCTAACCGAAACCGCCATGAAGGCCCATGTAGTGTTCCCCGGTGTAACCTTTGCGGAAAAGAATGGTACCTTTAGCAATACAGAGAGAAGAGTACAGCGAGTACGCCAGGCCATTACCCCCAAAGGTGATGCACGACCTGATTGGCAGATTCTGTGCGACTTATCCAACCGGTTGGGATATCCTATGAACTTCAGTTCGCCAGAAGAGATTTTCGAAGAAATTCGAACGGTTACACCATCGTATGCCGGTATTAACTACCAACGTATTGATAAGACCGGTATTCACTGGCCCTGTCCTAATACAGATCATCCCGGAACACCCATATTGCATGGGGAGAAATTTAACCGAGGATTGGGTCTTTTCCATGCGATTGAGTTTAAGGAAGCGTATGAACTTCCTGATGCCGAATACCCATTAATCCTGTCTACCGGTCGTAGCCTGTTCCATTATCACACTGGTACCATGACCAGAAGATCCAGCGCTCTTAATGAATTCAGGCCGTCCAACGAAGTTCAGGTAAATCCCGAAACGGCAGCTAGATTAGATATAGTTGATAATGAAATGGTTAAACTCATTACCCGTCGAGGTTACATCGAGGTTAAAGCTCGTGTTACCGAGATGATTCCAGATGGTGTTGTTTTCACCTTCTTCCATTTTGCTGAGGCTGCGGCCAATGTCTTAACCCAAGCCAAATGTCTCGACCCGGTAGCCAAGATACCTGAATATAAAGTATCAGCCGCCAGGATAGAAAAGATCTAAGTAACATTGGCTCATAAAACAAAAATACCGGGCAGTTTATTTACTGCCCGGTATTTCTATGAAGTAATAATAAAGTTCAAATCTTATTAGCCATCTGGATTTAATAATTTAGCAACCCATTAAATTCACAGGGCTTCCTCCACTCCATAACGGTCCCACGCAAAGGCTCCATCAGGATTAAGATGAACTTTATTGGCCTTGATAGCAGATATATTTGCCCATTCAGGATCATAAGGATAATACTACTTTAAGTATTTCCTGAGGTAAAGGTTCCGCTATTGAACGCTTACTGTTCAATTGTTTGTATTACATCGGGATTCCAGCAATTTGCGCGAGAAAAGCTTCCATCTTATCTCCGATAAAGGTCTTGTAGCGGTGCCAGTATAGCTTACTCGATACCGCCACATGGGGCAGGGGGAAGAAAGAAATATCCCTATCTTTAAGCATAACTTTCATGAGAGGGTCGGCAACCAGCTTGCTATACTTTCCGCTTGTAATCAAATCCCGAATATGTCGTTCGTCCCTGATGTCAATATCGAAATCCTGCGCCAATGCCTTATCCATGCCGAATAGGCACCCTACCGTAACCCCCTTTATTCCGTAGCTCTGCGCTAGGGAGTTGCGCAAGGAGTTAGCAATCATCTGCTCGCCCAGGATCAGAACCTCGCCGTCATGCAGACCCTCACCGTGCAAAACCCGGCTCTTGTGGTCCTCGCAGACCTGCCGAACAGTGCGCACAACGGCTTCGCTGCCCTCATTGCCCAAAGGGGTTGCCGCAACATAGGGGATTCCCCATTCTTTCTCCATAAAAGCTGCCAAAGCCATTCCCGACTGGGACACTACAATATTCACCTCAGCCTGCGTGGATCTTTGTATATCCATTAGGTTGCAGCCCATCATAAAGCTGCAAATCACTTCAAAGCCGTTTCCCTCAAAAAGATTTCGGATATCGGCGGCATTGGAGTTGTCGGAAAAATCTAGCACTGTGAGCCCCAGGATATTGACACCGCCAGGATTTTGCTGACTGCTTTTGCCTCCGTAATATTTGGCAAACTTAACCATGGCCTCGGCCACTCCACGGTTATAATAACGAAACCCGGTAGTGCTAAATCCAAAAGTTGGCACCCCCGTTTTTCCCTCAATCTCCTGGGCGATTCCGTTCATATCGGAGCCGATGATCGTTGGCACAGGGCTGCCCAGCACCGCGATAAACTCCGGCTTCATGCTGTCACATGCCGAAATAACTTTGCGAATAAATTTCTCGTCGTCTCCTAAAATAGCGTCAATCTCCCGCAGCGCCGAACAATAAATCGGCCTTTTGTTGCCAAACCAGCGTGGTTCGTCATAACTTACGTAGTTGGCACAGCAACAGGATGCATCATGAATGACCACCATGCCGTTCAGATCAAAAAGGCAGGTGCACACGCCGGAATAGTCGCTCGAAAAGGGGGGCAAATATACACACAGCTGACTCATGTTTTACCAAACCTCGCTTTCATTTAGAAGCGCATTGAAATCTACTGTTGAGTCGCGGGCCTCGTTCATCTTGTCCATCAAGACCTCAATGGCGTAAAATCCATAGGCATTTCCCCCATCCATATCCACCATATGTTTAGCTCCCAGCGTATAGGCGCCTGAAAATCCGATACAAAGGCATTCACCCAATTGATTATTGGCGTTTATCACATCAAATCGGCGTGCGTCGGCAATCGTGATATCCGGCCGGTTATTCTTTATCCACTCATAGTCTGGCATATCGCTGATCAAAACCACCCCGCCAAAGACCATTTTAACATTGAAGCCGTAATTCAAAAGCGCTTTTGCCAAAGAAAAAGGTCTCCCGGAGGAATCGACCACGATCGGCATATTGTTAAGATACTTGCACGTCTTTTCAATCTTCTCTCTTGACCGGGCGATGTACCCTTTCAAATCGGGTTTGCCGCGCCCCAAAGCAGAGGCCATATCATTATACAACTGTATTATTTCGTCAATTTTATAGGAGCGCGGTGCAGATAAAAACGGAATACCCAGCTTTTGTTCCATCTGCTCGGCAGCCATCTGAGCCACGTGTCCCACGACAACATTTAAGCGGCTATTCGCCATGGACAAAAACTCGTCAAAGGTATTGCAGCTGCAAATTTCCTTCGCTTTCATTCCCAGCCCGTGCAGAATCTCGAAAATTTCGCATCCTTTTACAAGCGGCAGGTGATTCCCGACAAGATTTACAGCATCTTCTGTATTTTCGGTTCTGTCTAAAAGCCCGTAGTATACATTCTGCAGATTTACGTTGGGCGGGGCCCCCTTATCCCGGGCAATGGGGTTAATAGCGCAAACGGTGAATTTTATATCGGGGAACCGTTGAGCCAGCAAGGAGACTAGCGCGTTATGGTCTGTTCCCAGAAAATTATCGATACAGGTCACATATACAATGATGGCTCTCGGCTGCTTTTCCATAATATTAAGCATTTCCTCAACCGCATCGGGTATCAAATCCTCATAGCAACTAGAAAAAATATCTTCTTCGCTGATGAACAAATGAGAACGATTTTCCTTGACTCCATGGCGAAGGTCACTTATCGCAAATCGTCGTCCGCAGGCAGACGGCGACACATGCAGCCGATGGGTTTCGGGGAGGCCTGTTCTTACTTCTAACTGAACTCGCGCCGGTGACGGATTATGATATTGAAGTGTGTTTTCAAAAACCGAGTCATTATACATGCCCTTACACCTCCATCACTTTATCAGCCAAATCTCGATAGCAGATGGCCATTTCGGAATCAGGAAAAGCCTCCACCACGGTTTGATTCAGGCGTTCCGCATTTTGAACACTGATGTTACGGGGTATAACCCCGATAATCTGGCCTTTGGTTTCTCTCGCTAGCTTTGAGACCAGCTCATATTCGTTCTCTATGTCGCGCGAATTTAAGATAAGTCCGCAGTATTTTGCATAGCCTCGTTTTCCGAAGCCCTCGATGGCGGCTACGATATTGGAAGCGGCATACATGGCCATCATCTCTCCAGAAGTGACAATAAACACCTGGTCGGCGTATCCATTGCGGATTGGCATGGCAAAGCCTCCGCACACTACATCCCCCAAAACATCGTAAAAGACGAGGTCGGGTTTGAGTATCTCATAAGCCCCCAGCTCCTCCAGCTTTTCAAAAGCCGTAATGATGCCCCGCCCGGCACAGCCGATCCCGGGCGTAGGTCCGCCGGCCTCCGCACACAGAACACCGTTATACCCTTCAAACACAATTTCCTTGAGTGTTACTTTTTTGCCGTTTTTCTTGATTTGGTCCAAAACGGTGGGGATTTTAACTCCGTGCATCAGTGCTTTGGTGGAATCGGACTTGGGATCGCAGCCGATCTGCATAACCTTGTAGCCTTTCTTGCTCAAAGCCGCCGACAAATTCGCGGTTATTGTGGATTTCCCAATTCCGCCCTTGCCGTAAATTGCAATTTTTTTCATATTTCCCCCTTCTTTTGTCGATCTTTTTCCGCAACGCATTTCTCACATTACTGTGAAGAATATGCAAACAATACAATTAATCTATAGCGAGTATATAGGGTCTGCTGTTGGGTACATAATACATTGTTTAGAATACCCTGATTATGCCGGTTACAACGAAGCACGATTGGCTGCTATTTTTCGATAGCAGTCTACAAATATTGTGTAAAACAGCTCGAAATCTTCAACAAGAATGATTTGCTCAACACCTATGGCTAATAAATTTTCTTCTTCCTCCTGAGTGGGTACTGCATTGCACACCAGAAAACGCTGTAAATCCTGGCTGGGTTTGCTACACTCAAAGATGTATGCCATATGCTTTTTGCCTTTTGGGCTGCTTCCGACAAAAATAAAATTATAGTTTGAATAATCGCTTATTAGGCTTTCTACAAAATCCCAGTTCTTCTTGGCTGTAAGGTTTGGAAGATAGGAGTTTCTGAAGGCAATTCCTTCGCAATCATCAAACATTGCTTCTGCGTATGCATCACCATACAGTTTATATACTGGTTTTCGGGTAATAACATAGTTTT
Source organism: Syntrophomonas sp. (assembly GCA_028693695.1). Taxonomy (GTDB): domain Bacteria; phylum Bacillota; class Syntrophomonadia; order Syntrophomonadales; family Syntrophomonadaceae; genus PHAA01. Next base: position 38,684 of record JAQUUV010000001.1, on the reverse strand, counting down.
TATAATTATAGTATGGTAACAGTGCTTGAAAACTACCATTGCTTTCAATGGCGTTGTCAACATTGGATGTGTAGGCGCGGGGCCAGTCAACAACGTTTAAAAAATCGAATTTATACTGTTCCAGCTCAATTTCCGTCAGATAATCAAGATAAAATGAGCGGATCTCCGAAGGGGGAACTGTGTCAAAAAGCTTTCGCGACAAAGGGAATATACCTTCCAGATCCTCCATGGTGCAGTCATTATATTTTATGATCAGATTGCAGATGATTTCGTTTAATGCTTGGGACGTCGGGCAGCGCCCGTTTTTCGACCTGCAATTCGCGGTAAATCCCGCACCAAAAAACGGGATCAATTTCTTTTCAAAAGCCAGCCCTGCGGCCATGCTGCATCCTTCCGGAATATCTAATATATGAATACCCATCGTTACCTCCTAACAAAAGAATACGAACAAAAATTTGGTTCGTCCAAATATGGCCCCGTTCGGCAGTCATAGCGGCGACACTCCCCTCGTTATGCCGATTCTGATGAATTACGATTGGCAGCCATTTTTCGATAGCAGTCGACAAACGTCGTGTAAAACGGCTTATATTCTTTAACAAGAATAATCAGATTAACACCCGCAACTAATAAGCCTTCTTCTTCTTCAGGCGTGGGTACTGTGTCGAGTACAATAATGCGTTGCAAACTTTGCACTGGTTTACTCTTCTGATAAATGTCTCTGATATGCTTCTGTGTTATTCTCGTACCGACATAAATAATATTATTGCTGGCAAAATCGTTGCCTATACTTTCAACAAAATCCGCATTCTTTTTAGCAGTAAGGTTTTTGACATAACCATTTCTGAAGGATACACCTTCACAATCATCAAATACTGCTTCACTGTATGCGTCACCATATAATTTATAAACAGGCCTCCTAGATATAACATAATCCTTATAATTTGTATAAGGTAGTAACGCTTGAAAATTACCATGGGTTTCAATGGCATTATCAATATTAAAGGTGTAAACTCGCGGCCAATCAATTACATTCAAAAAATCCATCTTATATTGTTCCAACTCTATTTCTGTAAAGTAATCAAGAAAAAATGTTTTAACATCAGACCGTGGAGCAATATCAAAAAACGTCCGTATTGGATGAGTTTTTATTTCATTAATATCCTCAAGTAAGTAATCATTAAATTTAATTAATAAATTGCGGCTGATCTCTTTTAATTGTTCCACAGTCGGACAATATCCCTGCCTTGACTTGCAATAGGCAGTAAATCCTGATCCTATAAACGGAATCAATTTCTTTTCAAGAGCCAGTCTAGCTGCCATAGCGCTACCTTCCTGAACATCAACGATTTTAATACCCATATTTGTTTCACCTCATTAAATATAATTAATATTGCCGCAATAGACGATATTGCTGATCAGATAGGCAGGCAACATCGCCATCACGGCACCGAAATTTTAATGGCTTAGAAATCTATTTTATTTGGGGGGTAATCCTTTCAATATCAGTTGCACATCGTCATCAGTAAGGTCATAGCTAAAAAAAGTTTTGTAGAAGGTCTTGGTTTCTTTGGCTATATCTAGATCTGGGAACTGGTCTGGATTTAATAATTTAGCTGCCCATTGAATTTGCAGAGCTTCCTCCGCTCCATAACGGTCCCAATAAAAGGCTCCGTCAGGATTAAGATAAACCTTTTTGGTCTTGATAGCAGATATATTTGCCCATTCGGGGTCTGTTAGAACTTTGTCCCAATCTTTAACTGTATTGCCTATTATGATTACATCAGGGTTCCACTTTAATACCTGCTCCATGTTAACCTTAACCATGTTTCCACTGGTTTCTTTAGCTGCATTAATACCGCCGGCAACTTCGATCCAGGAATTAATAATGGTATTATTACCATCTACCGAGAGCGGAGAAAGGGAAGTTATGTGCAATACTTTCGGTTTCTTATCCTCAGGTATTTTGGAAGTTACATCAGTCAGCATTTTGATTTTACTGTCGAGATAAGAAGCATATAGATCAGCTCGTTTTTTAGCATCTTCTCCGAGCATACTGGCTGTAAATTTGAAAAGTTCTTTTAATTCGTCATAGTTTGTAAAGGTTTTAAATTCAACCACTGGAATGCCAGCCTCGGTAATTGTTTTGGCGCTTTTGTCACCTTGTGAGACAAAGACAAGATCTGGTTTTGTTTTGATCAATTCTTCAATTTTCACACCATTTGCATCGAAAGTTTGGACGGCATTATTCATGGCAGGAACAACTTTAAATAACCAGGGTCTGCTTTGAGGTGTATGAATTGTAGCAACAATTCGATCGCCAGCCCCTAGCATTGCCACCACTTCATTATGAGCTTGCCAACTATCGCCTAGCCTTTTCACTTCAACCGGAATTTCTACCTTATTTCCCATCATATCTGTGATGGTTTGTTTGGCGGGCGTTTGTACTTGAACATTGGCTTTATTGTTACCGCAGCCGACCAGAATCATCGGAATTAATAAGAGCAATACCACAACTGCCATGCTTTTATTGATATTTTTCATCTTAATCATCCTTTCCTGTCTTGATTTATCAATGATTTTCGGGAATAAAGAATCTCGGCCAAGCTAATTGAGTAATGGGATGCAAGCACTGATTTTGTCACCGTTTTGATTTTTTACACTGGTAATTCTAACATCGATTCCATAGGTTGCTTTAAGGGTTTCTTCGGTAATCACCTCCTCAACTTGACCCATTTTAAACTCATTGTTTTTTTGGAGGATGATAACCTTTGTTGAGCAAAGATACGCCTGATTCGGGAAATGCGTAGTCATAAAAACAGCCAAACCGTTTTTGGATAAGCGGTTTATTTGCTCAAGCACTTTTATTTGATTCCCAAAATCCAGATTTGCCGTCGGTTCATCCATTACTAAAATGTCGGGTTGCTGAGTAAGGGCACGGGCAATCAGCACCATCTGCCGTTCTCCTCCGCTTATTTCGGTGTAAATTCTGTCTTTTAGAAAAGAGATATTTAATGTTTCTAATGCTTCTTCAGCAATTAGAACATCCTTTTTGGATGGGGATGAAAAAGGACCTATATGAGCAGTCCTTCCCATGACTACTACATCAAGGACATTAAAAGGGAAGGGCGGCGTATGTGCTTGAGGTACATAGCCGATTGCTTTTGCCAACCGATTTCTAGACCAGTTTTTTACGTTATCTCCTTCAATTAGAATTTCCCCGCTCTGTAACCTTAAAAAGCCCAAAATGGTTTTAAATAGGGTTGTCTTGCCCACTCCGTTTGGTCCCAGCAAGCAAAGGATTTCTCCTGACTTTACATCAAATGATATGTCTTCTATTACCTTCTTGGAACCATATCCACAAACAGCATTATTGATTTCTAGTTTCATACCCATCCTCTCTTTCCGTGCATAAGTAAGTAAATGAAGAAGGGTGCTCCAATGACAGATGTTAATATTCCAAGGGGAATTTCCATAGCGAACATACATCTTGCAACATTATCAACAATCAGCAAGTATAAGCCTCCAACTAATAAGGATGTCGGCAAAAGAATACTGTAATTTGGTCCAACCAGCATTCGTGCCAAATGCGGAATGACCAATCCCACCCAGCCGATAATCCCACCAATAGAAACGGTACTGGCGGTCAGTAGGGTAGAACAAATGATGGTGATTAATCTCAACCGCGACGTGTCAATTCCCATTGCTTGGGCCTCTTCATCTCCAAAGGAAAGAACATTTAGTTTCCATCTCAAAAGCAGCAATGGAACCGCCCCTAAAATCATTGGAATAAGAACAATTTTTAAATCGCTCATTCTGATGGCGGAAAGCCCCCCCATAAGCCAGAAAGTTATTTCTCGCAGCTTGAGATCTGGGTCTGCAACATATTTAATTAATGCAATAGCTGAGGAGAAAAGTGAAGTAACCACCATTCCGGTAAGAACCAGCAATAGGGTTGAATCGTTGCCGCGTCCCACTATCGTGCTGACTACGGTGGTAATCGCAACCGCACCCAGACCGAATGCAAAGGACATAAGTTGAATTCCAACGGCATCGAAAGAAAGCAGCATAGCTATAGCAGCTCCAAACCCAGCTCCAGCCGAGGCTCCCAGAATATCGGCCGAAACCATTGGGTTTTTAAACAATCCCTGATAGGTAGCTCCTGATAAAGACAGGACCGCCCCAATCATTATGGCTGCTAAAAGCCTTGGCAGTCTGACTTTAAACAGTACGGTATCCATCGTAGCGTCCCAAGTCGCCTGAAACCCAAATAGTTTTGAAAAAAGAATTTCAAAAAGCTGCGATAATGGAATTGCATACCTGCCAAGAGTGAAAGAAATGGCAAAAGTAGCAATTAGTAATAGGCTAAGGATAAGAAGTATCCATTTCTTATTAAATTTTCTGGCAACGTCTTTTTTTGTTTTGATTGATAAATCTATTTCAGAACTATTTGAATCATGCAAATTTATCCCACCTTGTCTATTTAATTCTTAAGGCTTACTATGGCAAACCTTGGCAGGTAGTCGATTCCAGAAATAGCAAAAGCCCGGCAGAAGGAAATGCCGAGCAAAAAAACTATTTTTAATAGTCAACCACAACCAAATTAACAAGAAAGGCGAACCGCAAAAGCAGTCCGCCCGTTATCTGGCCGAATTCAGCTTCTCCTTTCCACATTGGGAGGCATGTCAGTTTCCCGACAAACCCTATCGTCCTGAAAACCTTGGGTTTCACTTTAGGTTAACTGGCTCGGAGTATATTTAGTTGTATATATGTTTACAGCGTTCAATTTCGACATAAAAATGTGGAATCCTGCAATGTTTGAATTTATTGACGACTTAAATTGATGTCCTTTCAGAAAATATAATGATAGGGGGGCATAGGGGTTTGAAGGGCCTGGCTTTTTCTATCGAAAAGGGTGACGCCTCGATCTTTTAGGTACGGATTGCCTTTATACCGGGGTAGTCTGTTAAATAAATTGTTCTGCTGTACTAATAGTATCTCTTAGTATTTATGTAATACAAACCTTGTTTTGACAATAAAATAGTATTTACCACATTATGGATTGACAATAAAAAAGTTCGGTAATAACATTAACAAAAATGAAAACAAACATAAATGCAATTCGAGTTGCTTTTTCTAAAGCATTAATGCCATGAAAAGTAACCTATGGGTATGCTAGGAAACTGGTATGCCTCCCGAATTTGGAAAGGAGTGCAATGTAGAATGAATAAATGTGTGTATTTTTATGTAATAAGCGCGACTATTATGCGATAGCCTTATTACATATTTTTTTGTGTAAACATGAAACATGTTTAAGCCGTTCTTTCCCGAAAACAAAAAATCATTATTAGGCAATTGCATCGACTGAATGATTGTAAGAAATTTATAAAAGTATGGTTTTTGTAGTGGGAAATATAAAATTATAACCCATATTTCATACCGTTTAAAGTAGATGGACAATAAAAGCAGAGTGCTATAGGTTAGGTTATAGGTTAGGTTATAGGTTAGTAATAGCCGGGTTTTAGGTGTATTACTTAATGGCTCTAAAATTATTATACGAGGAGGAAAGAAAATGAAAAAGAAATTAACACGGGTATTGGCGATTGCGTTGGCAATAATGATGATGGCTGTATTTGCTACAGGCTGCCAGAAAACCACAACCACTACTTCTAATAAATCCACCAAGACCGTTGCGGAAACCCGCACAGTCGTTGACTTCACAGGCGCTGAAGTGAAAATCCCCAAGGTAGTAAATCGCATCTGCAGTACTTATCCCGCGGTTGAAGAAATGTTCTTGTTGCTTGGCAGCCCTGGAAAAAACATAGCTGTCAACACATCCAACGTCAACAATAAATGGTACATTAAATTTTACCCCGAGATCACAAAACTGCCCATGTTCATTTCAGCCACAAGCGAGATTAATGTCGAGATGCTAATGAGCCTTAAGCCGGATGTTGTCATCGTCAGCACCAAAGAACAAAAAAGCACAGTTGAAAACGCCGGTATCCCCGCAGTAATGATGATGGGTACTTCTCCTGAAACTCTTATTAAATGCGTCAATCTTCTTGGTGAGATTATGGGTGAAAAGGAAACGAAGATTGCTGCACAACTGAGTGCGTTCTATCAGAAAAACATAGATAATGTTACAGCAAAAACAACTGCCATCGCGAAGGCAGACCGCCCTACCGTGTTTTATGCTGCAAACGGTATCCTTAATACAGAAGGCAATGGCACCATTGTTAAATCATGGATTGAAATGGCAGGCGGTGTAAATATTGCTGCTGAAAATGGCATTGAAGGAACGTTCAAAGACGTATCTCCTGAGCAGTTGCTTCAATGGAATCCTGATATTATCATTTGCAGGGATTATGCTCATAAGAAAGCCTATTTAGCAGACGCAAGATTGGCCAAACTCTCAGCTATCAAGAATGACAAAGTATATGTTAATCCCAGGGGCGTGTTTCCATGGTGCGTAAGAAGCGCTGATGAAGCCTTACAGGTGCTGTGGGCAGCCACCGTTATTCAGCCTAAGCTTTTTGCCGATATCGACATGAAAGCGGAAGTAACTAATTTCTATAATACGTATTATAAATATACGCCCACAGAAAAAGAAATTCAGGATATTCTCTTCCCGACAGCTCCGTAAAAATAAAACTTGGGTGATTATGCGCTAATTTAAACTCACTCCAACAAAGTTGGGGTGAGTTTACAAAATGGATGTGGGATGTAATAAGGGGCAGTGAAGTTGGAATGAATTCGAATAAATCTGTGGAATTGGTAAGAATGGCAAATGACAAGCGGCGATGTCGGGTGCTCGTTCTGATGATTATCTTAACTCTTGTACTAAGCTTAGTTTCCCTCTGCTTAGGCAGATACAGTTTAAGTCTGGAAGATATAATAAGAATCCTGCTTTCTCCCATTTTTCCAATAGAACGAACATGGACAGACATCATGGAAAACGTGGTATTAAAGGTAAGGCTTCCGCGTATGATAGCAGCTTTGCTTGTCGGTGCGGCACTCTCGCTTTCTGGCGCAACCTATCAAGGCATATTTAAAAACCCGTTGGTTTCTCCAGACCTGCTCGGTGTATCCTCGGGTTCGTGTGTAGGTGCAGCGCTGGCTATACTAATGGGTCTGGGACATATAGGAATTCAGCTCTTCGCATTGGCTTTTGGTTTGGTTGCAGTATTCATCGCAACTGCCATTCCCAAACTGATGCGCAATAGTTCATCGTTGATGCTTGTGCTTTCAGGCGTCATTGTATCGGGATTCATGATATCTACCATCGGCTTGTTAAAATACATTGCCGACCCGGAAACACAGTTGGCGGCTATTACTTATTGGCAACTGGGAAGTATCTCGTCCGTCAAAGCAGAAGATGTCATTGCGGTCTTTCCAGCAATGTTTGTGGCAATGATAATACTTATTGTCATCCGTTGGCGTATCAATATTATATCACTAGGGGAAAACGAGGCTAGCTTACTGGGGACAAACATTAAGGCGATTCGCGGCTGCGCCATCATTTGTTCCACCGTATTGACGGGCTGCGCAGTATGCATAAGTGGTACGGTTGGATGGGTGGGACTAATCATTCCGCATATGTGCAGAATGATTGTTGGACCGGATAATTCCAAGGTCATGCCCATTTCGGTATTTGTGGGCGCATCGTTTATGTTGGTAGTGGATACGCTGGCGCGCACGGTAACTGCCGCGGAGGTACCTCTTAGCGTAATCACGGGATTTATTGGTGCGCCGTTGTTTGCATGGCTGTTGTTTAAGCAAAGGATGAAATTGCGATGAACGTTTTAATGAAAGTGAAAAACGCTGGGTTTTCTTACCTGGATGGCCATGAAGTGTTTGGAAATGTTAACTTTACAATAGAAGAAGGGCAGATATTTTCCATAATAGGGCCAAACGGCGCAGGGAAGTCCACGCTCTTAAATTGTATCACAAACCTCCTGCAGCTCAATACGGGTGAGATTTTTATCGATGGCAAGCTGATTAAAGAATTGGATAGAAAAACGATTGCTAAAAACATCGGCTATGTGCCACAGACACACAATGCCACCTATGGATATTCTGTACGCGATTTTGTCGTTATGGGGCGGGCACCCTATATTAGCATCTATCGAATGCCCAGCAATGAGGACTTTGTCAAGACAAATGCCGCAATTGAGTCGATGGGAATCGCACATCTGGCAGACCGTCCGTATACAGATATCAGCGGCGGCGAGCGCCAGCAAGCGATGATTGCTCGCGCCATAGTGCAGGAGCCCAAGATAATTATAATGGACGAACCAACCTCTGCGTTGGATTTTGGGAACCAGCTCAAGACGATCCGCATGATCAAAGACCTGTCAAAACGGGGGTTCGCCATTATTATGACAACGCATAACCCCGATCATGCCATCATGTTGGAAGATACCGTGGGCGTTCTTGATAGAAGTGGGCACTTAACAGTAGGTTTGTCTAAAGACGCCATTACAGAGGAAATGCTTTCATCGGTTTATCAGATCGATGTTAAAATTGAACATGTTGAAAAAGTTGGACGAAATGTTTGCATTGCCAAGCTATAAAAAGCGGTGCAGATATGTAAGAAAGGACGGAGTAATATAATGGAAGGACTACTAAACTGGCGCATGCTGGAAAAAATGACAGGTTGGGCAACTTCCATGGACGACGAATCAACGGCACATTGGGATACTACTGCGGACAGCTGGGACAGACGGAGAGGGTTTGAAAAGAAATTTACTGAAAAACAAGTCAACGCGCTCAATCTTTCTCCCGAGGATACCGTGCTTGACGCATGCTGCGGCGCAGGCCGCCTAACGCTGCCCATTGCAAAGCGTGTGAAGCGCGTAACTGGAATGGATGCAGGCGAAAATATGTTGGCGTACTGCGCAAAAAACGCAAGGGAAGAGGGCTTGACAAATGTAGAGACGCTGCATTTAAATTGGCATAAATCTACACCCGGTATAGACTTTCCCAAGCATGATATCGTTGTTGCATGTATCTCGCCTGCACAGGCGGATATTGTGAAACTGAGCCGAGCAGCGACAAAGCACTGCTATTCGATAACCTTTAGTCGGCCTCTGGCCTACAGACATGTCATGGCGGAAATATTTGCAGGGGCATCTGACGAATGGCAGGGCGATTTCACAGAGAAATTTAAGAAATTAAGTACTACATCACATGACAATAGAGCGTTGGGATTCAACGTTCCTTTCAACATATTATACGATCTTGGTGCAAACCCGACCCTTAACTATGTTGAGGGTGGCTGGGAATATGAGGGCGCAACCCGCGAAGATATCTATGACTACCTTTCGGACTTTGGTAAAATTATCCCCGGCAAAGAAGATATGTTTCGCAAAAATGTGGATAAACGCATTGTTGAGTTGGAAAACGGTCGCGTACGCTACATTACCAAAACGCAGATGAGCGTTCTGGGATGGAATCCCAATGAATTGGACTGGAACTCCATCGACAAATAGATATGGTCTTTTTTACCCCAATATGTTCAAAAAGGACACTTGAGGTTGCTCCCAAAAATTAATATGGAAAAATTCTTGACACTGCCAAAATTTAAGTTTCAACATCGCTTCTGTATATGCATCACCATACAGTTTATATACGGTTTTTCGCGTGATAACATAATTTTTGTAATTATAATAGGGTGCCAGCGCCTAAAAATTGCCATTGCTTTCAATGGCGTTGTCATCGTTAAAGGTATAGGTCCGGGGCCAGTCATCAACGTTTAAAAAGTCGTGTTTATATGGTTCCACTTCAATTTCCGTCAGGTAATCAAGATTAAATGAGCGGATCTCCGAATGGGGAACAGTGTCAAAAAGCTTTCGCGATAATGGAAATATACCTTCCAGATCTTCCATGGTGCAGTCATTATATTTTATGATTAGATTGCAGATGATTTCGTTTAATGCCTGGGACGTTTGGTGAAACTCATTACCCGTCGAGGTTACATTGAGGTTAAAGCTCGTGTTACCGAGATGATTCCAGATGGTGTTGTTTTCACTTTCTTCCATTTTGCTGAGGCTGCGGCCAATGTCTTAACCCAAGCCAAATGTCTCGACCCGGTAGCCAAGATACCTGAATATAAAGTATCAGCCGCCAGGATAGAAAAGATCTAAGTAATAGGAGCAATTCCAAAAGTAAAAGAAGGGGCCGTAACAAAACCTAAGTTTCGTTGCGGCCCCTTTAACTTGGCGGAGAAGGAGCTCTGCAGTTTAAATTTTATACACAACAAGCTGCTTAATAAGCTCGTTATCCTGAGCTATCTTGTTAACGTGGTCATGGCGAGATCGCCATTTAGAATTGCTTTGATCTCATCCGGCTGAATATTATAGCCATAGAAGGTTTCATAAAAATCTTTTACCTTGGCGGACATATCCAGATCGCTAAAGATATCGGGATACATCGTCTTTGCCAGCCACAGTGGCTGCAAGGCGCCTTCTCCGCTGCGAACCGACCACAGATAAGTTCCGGTAGGAACAACATATACTTTTTTATTCTTAATAGCCGGTACCGTTGCAAGGGTGGCTTCTTTAAGTATCTGGGCCTGGCTGGCTTTACTGCTTGTAATGATTACATCCGGTGCCCATTTTACAATCTGCTCAGTGTTTACATTCATGGTTGTTCCTGTGGTGCTGCCCGCCAGACCTGTATAACTGGCAGCCGCGTTTATACCACCGGCTGCAACCATATAAACGGAGCCAATGTCGGTGGAGTTAATGGTTGAGTAGTTGCCGGCACTGTAGTTGAGGGATAGGATTTTAACCTTATCCGCATCCTTCAGACTGCTTGTTTTATCCTGAACATATTTTATATTGCCATCATAATATGCGTTGAACTTGGCGGCCTTTGCCGGTGCGTCTCCACCGAGGATGCTGGCTATAATCAGAACATCCTTCTTCATCTCCTCCACTGTGGAGAAGGCTTTTATTGGTACAACCGCAATGCCCGCTGCCTTGAGCTGCGCTATCTGCTCATCGGTGTAGGTTGGGCCATACACCACCTGCGCTTTGGCAGCAATGATATCCTCAATATTGGCTGAATTTCTGCCATTGGGGTTGCTCTGAAGAAAATCGGGGAAGACTTTCTTAAACTCATCGGAAAGAGTAGTAACGGAAGCAACAATTGTGCCTTTGCCTCCGAGCATCTCGGTCATCTGAGCAAATGCACCAATACCCGGTGCAACACGGGAAACCGTAGCCGGGATGGTCACATCCTTGCCGCTGCCATCTTGAACAACCCTGGTTGCAGGTGCTGTGTTACCCGATTTTGTACCTGAACAGCCCGTCAGCAGCAAACACGAAATCATAAATATGGCCACAATGATTTTTGAGACTCTTAGCGTCTTAAATAATTTTCTCATGATAACTCCTCCTTGTTTTTGTTTGAGTTTATATGTAAACGCCGGATGGTGGAAACTACGGGGAAGAATCGGTCTCTTCAATAATGGGCATGCAGGAACGAATGGTAAAGTATTCAAAATGGGTATCTTTCACCTTCACCTCGATGCCATAGGCATCGTAAAGGTTTTTTTCGGTGACGACCTCTTCTGCGGAGCCGAAGATGAAAACATCGTTTCTTTGCATTAAGGCCACCTTGCAGTGGCACTGAAAAGCATGGTCAGGAAAATGGGTTGTCATAATTATGCCCAACCCATCTTGGGCGAGCTTGCTGATATGCCTCAGCACCCGAACCTGGTTGCCGAAATCCAGATTAGAGGTGGGCTCGTCCATCATGATAAAGGCGGGCTCCTGCGTAAGAGCGCGGGCAATCAGCACCATCTGCCGCTCCCCTCCGCTAAGCTCGGTATAGACGCGGTTCGCTAAAAACGACACGCCCAGGCTTTCCAAGCAGCTTTCGGCCACCTCAATATCATGCTTCCCGGGGGTGCCAAACGCCCCGAGGTATGAGCTTCTGCCCATGACGACCACATCCCTCACCGTAAAGGGGAAGGGCGGTACATGTGCTTGCGGCACATATCCCAGCACTTGTGCAAATGCTTTTTTCGATAGATTTCTCACATCCAGCCCGTCAACGAGTACCGCTCCGCCCTGCAGCTTTAAAAAGCCCAGAACGCTTTTAAAGAGCGTGGTTTTTCCTACGCCGTTGGGCCCGAGCAGGCAAAGAATCTCCCCCGAGCTGACCGTAGCGCTGAAATCGTTCACCACCGTCTTGAAGCCATAGCCGCAAACGACATTGCGAATTTCCAGCTTCATACCCAACTTCTCCTTCCTTTAAACAATAGATAGATAAAAATGGGAGCACCTATCATCGAGGTAAGCACCCCAATGGGAATCTCTCCCGCAATGAGCGACCGTGCAATGTTGTCCACCGCCAGCATAAATACTGAACCACCCAGCATTGCGGTGGGCAGCAGCGACTTGTAGTTAGGGCCGACCAGAAGCCTGGCGATATGCGGCATGATTAATCCCACCCAGCTGATCATCCCGCACAGCGCGACTGACGAGGCTGTCAACATGGTAGAGCAAAGTATAATAATAATGGTGAGCCTTTTGGTATTCACACCCATTGCCTGTGCTTCCTCCTCGCCAAAGGAAAGCACATTGATCTTCCAGCGAAGGAGGAAGAGCGGCAAGCCCGTAATCAGCATAATGATGAGAAGAACCAGAACATTCTTATAGCTGCCTGACTTTGCGAAGCTTCCCATCAGCCAAAAGGTAAGCTCTGGAAGTTTGGCATCTGCATCGGCCAGGTATTTTGCCAGGGAGGTGAAAGAGGCGAACAGCGCTGATATAACTGTTCCAGCCAATACCATGATAAGCAGGGAGCCGTTTCCCCGGCCGATGGCGGAGCTAAGTCCAAGTACCAAAAAAACCGCTCCCAACCCGAACACAAACGCCATTAGTTGAACCCCTAAATAACTAAAGGACAATAAAAGAGCTATGGAGGCACCTACCCCCGCACCAGCAGATACTCCCAATAAATCGGGCGATACCATCGGGTTTTTAAACAGCCCCTGGTAGGCGGCTCCCGAAGCCGACAGCGCAGCCCCAACCAGGATAGCGAGCAGAATACGGGGAACACGAATGATTGAAATAACGACCTCCGCCTCGTGGTTGTTGGGGTTTTCCTTACCGGTAATCCACGATTGAATGATATCCAGCATCTGATGGAGTGAGATTCCATATCGCCCTATAACCAGCGAAATGAGCACGGTTACGATAAGCAGGATGCCGAGGCTAAGCAATATGTATCGGTCTCGGCTCTCGCTCTTATTAACAGTATTATCAGTCACACCATATTTATTAGAGGTTAATTTGAGCGGGTCCTCGGGTTTTATCTCCTGCTGCATTTAATCAATCCTATCTTCACCGGTTATTCCCTAGATAATATGGGTATTTCTAAAAAATGACGCTTAACAATTTGTTGTCCTAAAAGACACATAGAACTACATAAGTATTCCTCACGCACAGCACTTAAATATCCAGTACTTGAGGCTTCCACCACATGACAAAGGTTTTCGTTTTTCTTAGTAGAAGGAAACCTCCTGCAGGCTTTTCTGTTAAATACTTATCGATGTTGCTTCGAAACTGCATTTCCTTATCCTTAGGGATTTCTCCTATAGAGTGCAAGTCTTCATAAGCTTGTTCTTTTGTTTCATATTCCCGACTGAACCCATCTTCGACAATTACTACGTTGGGCTCAATCCCCATATCATAAAGAAGATTAAAAATAACGTTATAGCCAAACATTCTATTGCTTGCTCCAGAAGGTACTTTATCTTCCGTAATTCCCTCCAAGAAGCTCAACTGAATTTCCCGCAGACTGGGGGCATTTGCCCAGCTTAAAACAAATACATATTTTCTGGCAATGTTGTTTAGTTTGACGATATCGGAAAAACCCACCGAACGTGAAGCAATGGCAATGTCATGCATCCCAACTGTCTTTTCCGCACCTTTCTCCATCCAATTGAGTTCTAGAGGAACAACATTGTTTAATCCTTCTGCCTTAGCATTGGTGATGCACTTGTCCAGCATTTTCGTGGAAATATCCACAGCGGTTACACTTTTTACTCTTTTGGCGACGGGGACTGTCAGCCTTCCAGGTCCGCAACCAATATCCACCACGGTATCATTGAAATCCAAGATCATTTTACTTACTTGGTTTTGGGTATGCTCCTTTTCCAGCTTGGCCATGAAGTCATACATCTCAGCCGAACGGCCCCACATCTCTTTTTGATCAGATTCATTCATTTTAGACAAATTATCATGCGTCAGTTTATGGATTGCTTCCCAATTCAAAAGTCCTTTCATAATGATTCTCCTTATAAATTTAATTTATTTATCCTTTGGGGATATTTATTTAGTATCCTCCGGCCAGTTGCCCACCACTTGGCTGCGGGGTAAAAACCCTGAGACTTGAAGTCTGTTTGATCTCCATTCGATAAAATATGATTTTTATCAAAAAGATAGGCATGCGCCAAAAAACACATGCCTATCTTTTTGATAAACGGTTATAATGGCCTTCTTCTCAAATACGGAAAACTTGCCGATTTCTCAGCAAACTAATTGGTTTTATCTCCGTGGGCATAGCCTTTAGGATCCAAAACTCGAAGTCCTGGTATATGTATTCGATTGTATCTCCTACACCTACTGCTTAGTCATTTCCCGGTAATCAAGAAGGTGTCTGTCTATCGACAGATAAGAAAACTCCTAATTAAAATTTTAGCACATCACATGTCGATTTAGGCAGATTTGTTTTATTTTAAGAGCACTGGAATCTTCTGGTCATGTTAAAAAGCATATTTCCGAGATGATTCCAGATGGTGTTGTTTTCACCTTCTTCCATTTTGCTGAGGCTGCGGCCAATGTCTTAACCCAAGCCAAATGTCTCGACCCGGTAGCCAAGATACCTGAATATAAAGTATCAGCCGCCAAGATAGAAAAGATCTAAGTAACATTGGCATAAAAACAGGCTTACCGGTCAGTAAAGATACTGCTCGGTAAGCCTGTTGACAATTATAGCCTATGCCTTGGAGACTATCGGCAAATATTCAGATCGCAACTGAAGGCGTTCTAATTAATCTTCAATAAATCCTTGACCTTAACCTCCGGATGGTGATAACGCGAATAGGCTGGTGTTTTTTTGCCGTATTGCAAGGCCTCTTGGGGGCACCATTGTATACATGCCAAACATTGCTCGCAGTGATTTTGCCAGACCAGTTTCTCATCCTGCATGATAATATTTTTACTAGGACAGAGCTGGATACACAGCCCGCATTGATTGCATCGCTGATCAACCCAGAACTTTTCATCCATCTTAGGAATATGGGGAAAACTAAGTTTATATAGCCAGGTAAAAACGATTCTTTGCCAGAGAGGTCCTTTCTCCACTGGCATTTTAACTCTAAGACTAATTTCCCGCACAATATTAGATATCTTTATACGAGCCTCCGCAAAAAGTTCATTTTGTTTTTCCGAGGAACCCGGACCTCCCCAGGGGATATAATTCGAAGGCATAACGACCGACCATCCGCTGGATAGGACTAAACCCTTGGTTTTCATAACCTTATGCAATTGGACCAGGGTATTAGATACTTGCCCGGCATTGTTAGCAACAGCAAAGATATACTCTGGGGACATTGCTGGCAATTGGTCCAGAAATTCCAAAACCCGTTTCGGTACACCCCAAATATGTACCGGAAATACCAGGCCAATCAGCTGCGAATCGATATTGTGCCGGTTAACATCCCAATCTACCATGGAGATAATTTCTGTATTGCCTAGTTCGCGGGCCAAGGCCCGGGCTGCCCACAAAGAATTACCGGTACCGGAAAAATAGAAAATAGTGGTCTTCGTTGTTAGGTTACTCGCAGAGGATGCCTGACCCACGCTGTAATTATTCTTCATAAGCACTCCTTAAGAAATATATTTTGTAACTAAAAGTACTACACTAGTCTTTTTGCAGTTTCAGGTAGAAAGACCGTTGGCGCGGTCCATCAAATTCACAGAAATATATTCCCTGCCATGTTCCTAATAACAGGTTGCCGTTGGTTATAGGTATAAGTTGACTGCAGCCAATAGTACTGGCTTTCAAATGAGCCGCTGAATTCCCTTCACCATGGCGATAATCCGGGCATGTCCAGGGATATACCTTATTCAAGGTCATTAACATGTCATGAACTACATCCGGATCGGCATTTTCATTAATTGTAATTGCTGCAGTTGTATGCGGACAATAAACCAAGGCTATTCCTTCCGCTATTTCATTTTGCGTAATTATACTTCGGACTTGATCGGTGATATCAATCATCTGATCATGCTTGCTTGTGCGTAGTTGTACTTTATGTACCAAAGCTATCACTCCTTTTCTATATTGTAAACGCTAGGATTAACAGATACTATAAATTATATTAAGTTATAAAGGAGCATTACAGAAAATAAAGAAGGATGATGTTTGATGGATAACAATATAGATAAGAAAACCAGCCGTCAGGCTGCGAAAATTAGGGCTGAATCGGGTTTGCGGCTGCCGGATGCAATGATTGTGGCCACAGCAATTAATGCTCACTGTGACCTGTTACTGGGAAATGATATCTGTTTAATACAAAAAGCCAGCTCATATTTGCCAACCATTATTTTAAGCGAATATATTTAATTACAGGAGAAGGATGGCCGCAAATGAACGAAAATATAGAGCGGGAATTGATTGCTATCATCCAGCCTGACGGAAGATATGCACTGGATTGGCAATATCTTGCCCAAGGTATACCTCAGGCTGCTGAAGAATGGCAAGAAAATTTCTATGCAGAATATATAGCAGACGGTGCTTACGCCTGGTGGTCGCTAGGAGTATCAAAAATCAACCATGATCTTTCCGAATCAATGCAATACTTATATAAGGTGACAGCGACCTTCGTTAAGAATCTGATTAGAACTCCAGGTCTGGAGCTGCTGCGCGAGCAAGCCGTAGTGACTCACCTTTTATTTTGCGCCGCTTAAAAAGCGACAAAAGTATCATAGCTGATCTGCCCGAGAAAATAGAAATGAAAAGCTACGCCATCCTTAGTAAAAAACAGGCTGCTCTATATATGTCACTGGTAAAAGATTTGCAAAGAAAGCTGGAAACCAGCGACGGAATCGAAAGAAAAGGGCTGGTCTTGGCCTCACTGATGAAATTCAAGCAGATCTGCAACCATCCTGACCAGTACCTGGGCCAGGCTGCATACCTGGCTAATGAGAGCGGGAAATATGCGAAACCATCTATGCCAAAAGGGAACGGGTTATCGTGTTTACCCAGTTTAGAGAAATTACCAATCATCTGGCTGACTTTCTGCAAACTGTGTTCCACCATGAGGGCCTGGTCCTGCATGGTCAAACCCCGGTGGCTAAACGAAAAGATATTGTAGCCAAATTTCAGGGTCCGGAATATGTGCCATTTATGATATTATCCATCAAAGCCGGCGGGGTAGGCTTAAACCTTACCGCTGCCAACCATGTCATCCACTTTGACCGCTGGTGGAATCCAGCGGTGGAAAACCAGGCCACAGATAGAGCCTTCCTGATCGGTCAGAAGAAGAATGTCTTGGTGCATAAGTTCATAACCAGGGGTACAATTGAAGAGAAAATTGACCTTATGATAGAGGAAAAAATCAAAATGACTCAGGAAATCATTCCTGACCTGAACGAATCCTGGATAACCGAAATGGACAACCAGCAGTTGCTTGACCTTTTCAGGCTCACAATTTAGCCAGGAGGGAAGATACTATGGCGTATGACGACTACTACCTTGAATATGTAACCAAAGCCGAAAGAGAAAAAATGGCTCAAAATACCATCGCAAAGCTGAAGAAAAAAGGGAAAGCGGAGCTTACCCCGGTTATTATAACCGGTCGCCAGCTGGCTCGAACCTGGTGGGGAAAGGCCTGGAATGACAATCTGCAGCGCTATTCGGACTACTCAAACCGCATTGGCCGTGGGCGTAGCTATGTGCGCAACGGGGCGGTGCTGGATCTGAAGATTGAACAGGGCATTATCAAAGCGTTGGTGCAGGGGAGTGTCAGAAAACCGTATGAAGTCGAGATTGCCATCCGCCCGCTGCTGCCCGAGGTGTGGGAAAACATACGCATTGCCGGTGAGGGCAAAATTGATTCTCTGCAGGAATTGATCGATGGAAAATTTCCGCCCGGACTGTCAGAATTGTTTACAGCCCAGGGCAGCGGTCTCTTCCCGGCACCCAAGGAAATCACCTTTAAATGTTCCTGCCCGGATTGGGCGGTGATGTGTAAACATGTAGCCGCAGTCCTATACGGTATCGGGGTCAGGCTGGATGAAGACCCGACCCTGTTTTTCATTGATGCATCAACGTACCTAGCCTATTTTTTAACAATCAAAGAAAGAGCGCAATACGCAAGAAGAATTGCCATGACAACATTAATGAAATTTCCGTGTTTTACAATTATTTTTTGAAATAATGAACCAAACAGAGTCCAACAAACCGTGCATATAAAAGCGCTGAAAGAAAGAAGAACGCTAAATATTATTAATAGAACAGGAGAGTTATATTGTGGAATAATAAATGTTGTAAAAGCAGTCACTCCATACAAAATCGTATTTGGGTTGACAAATTGTAAAACAACACCGTGAAAAAACAAACTGCTTTTTCCATTACTTTGTTCATTTTCCGCAATAGGTCTACTCCTTAATATCTTCCATGATAGCCATAAAATATATCCAGCGCCTATCCAAACCATAATCAACTTAATCGAAGGAAAAACCTTAAATATGGTTAAGCTGAAAAAGCTACATATCAGTAGTACAAAAAAGGCACCCACAGATACCCCTAAATTAAACTGAATACTTTTCTTTAGGTCAAACTTACTTGCATTTGACATTGATATGATTGTGTTAGGCCCCGGAGAAATGTTTGCGACAAAAACATATGATAAAAATGCGGGTAAATTTACCATTGCTATATCTCACCTCTTTACTCTGAATTAACCGCATGATATACTGGACAAAAAGGACAGTATGTTGCCTGTGCACTATAAAGATAATACATGTGCACTATAATGTCAATCGTTAAAGAGGTGTTTATTTGGATAATCTTAGCAGCGTAATTGCCGAAAATTTAAAAAGAATTAGGGAAGAAAAGAAACTTAGTCTTGATACTGTTGCAAAACTATCAGGTGTAAGTAAAAGTATGCTTGGACAAATTGAACGCTGTGACGTGAACCCAACCGTATCAACTATGTGGAAGATAGCAAATGGGCTTAAAATATCTTTTTCACAGTTCATTAATTACGCAGAATCAAATGTTGAATTAATAGATACAAGCAATATAGAACCTTTAATAGAAAGCGAAGGCAGGGTGAAAATATATCCTACATTTCCTTTTGATAGCACTCGGCGTTTTGAAATATATTACCTTGAATTGGATAAGAACGGATATTTGTCCACTGTACCTCATTTACAAGGAACTCAAGAGTATATAACCGTATTTGTGGGAGAATTGACAGTTGTAATAGGTGATAAAAAGTATGTTGTTAATTCCGGCAAGGCAATACGCTTTAAGGCCGATGGACCTCATAGTTATGAAAATACCGGCGACTCAACTTGCTTACTTGATATGATAATTTACTATCCTGATTAGTTCAGAAGCATCCGGGTGTCCTCAAAAAAGTCATGACTTAAGATAGAGAAAAATATATCCCAGGGGCGATGTGCCATGAATCCCTCATCCTTACTATTAAAAGGTGAGGGATTTTACTTGTGCGCCCGGCATGGGCGCAGTCTAACGGGTGAAAGTCCCGAGTGCGGGTTGATAGTGCCAAGCACATAGCCAAGGGCAAGGATGTCCATCGCGAGGTGGAATCTGAATTATCCGAGGGAAAATATTATCCGAGGAATTTCAGGGAATCCTCCTTCCATCTGATGTTTTGCAAAGTTTCTAGGATAAGTTTTTGTGCCAAGTATAATGTATGGTGCAGCATTTTCAATGCCGACATTGTACGAGGAGATGATTTTTATGAATTTTTTTATCCCTGAACAGCAGCTTGAATGCAAAATGACAGAAGCCCTTGCAGCTTTCAAAGAGAAGGGATATTCAGAAACCACACTTAAAGGCTACCGATCTTTCCTAAGAAAAGCATGGCTATTCATGAAATCTGGCGAGAATTCTGGATACACGAAAGATGCATCAGAAGCCTTCCTAGCCACTGTTCTTCCAGAGCTTTCCTTATCGGAAAGCTACAAAAGGCATGTACGGACAGCCGTAAGAAGATTTAATGATTACTTGTCTGGAACACCATACGCTTACTCCTGTCCAAAGAACAGTTCTGAGCCCCCAGAGGTTTTTCGAGGGGTGTTGGAAGGTTATCTGGCATCAATGGAGGATAGAGGATTAAAACCGGCCACGATAAAAGTCAGGCGCATTTTTGCCATACAGTTTTTGCGGTCAATGGAGGAGCAGGGGATTGACCATACGGAGGAGATAACGATGGCGCATGTAGGTGCAGCGTTTCTTTCGGCAGGATCTCCAGAGGGGTTTTGTGAAAAAACCCCCTGCTTTCTAAGATATCTGCACCATAGCGGAAAAACAAGAACAGATTTATCCAAGGCTGTTCCCTCCTTTCGTGCAGAAATCAAGCTGCCTGTCATATACAAAAAAGAAGAACTTCTGCAGATGCTGAACAGCATTGATTGCGTCAACACGTCCGGCAAAAGGGATTACGCCATCATGCTGATGCTTACAGCATATGGAATCCGTGCAACTGACTTAATTAACTTAAAAGTGGCAAACGTAGATTTTCAGCGAAGCCATTTTTCTTTCGTGCAGTCCAAAACAGGAAATGAATATCATGCTGACCTGCTTCCAACAGTCAGAGAGGCGCTGCTGTCTTACCTGGCAGCAGCAAAACCAGATTCCCCGCACTCTCCTCTTTTTCAAAAACACTCTGCTCCCTATGGTGCTTTGACCAGAAGCGCTCTTTGGAGCATTGCGGACTCAAAATTAAAACAGACAATTCATACTGACGGTAGAAAAAGAGGGCCTCATGCAATCCGCTCAAGCATGGCAAGCGGACTGATTGCTGACGATGTCCCATATGCGGTAGTACAGAGAGTGCTGGGGCATACAGATCCGAATGCAACAAAGAGATATGCATCCATTGACATAGAAAAGCTCCGCAAATGTGCACTGGAATGCCCTGAGGCAACCGGGCGTTTTACTTCTTATCTGGAAGGAGGTGCCTGGAAATGAGGTTGTATTCCAATGTATTAGGGAAGGAAATGTGTGCATATCTCAACCTGCTGGACAAATCAGGAAGATATACGCCACATGTTGAAAGCCTGTTCAGGGAGCTGGAACGGTTCATTCCGAAAGACAGTTCTGCTGAAGAAGCACTTTCGCCGCAGGTCATTTTTGCATGGGACAGCCAGCTGACCGGTTCTCAGGCAACAAGAAAGAAAAAATATATTGTATTGCGGGGGTTCATGAGATATCTTTCAGCAGAAGGAATCCATTGCGATATCCCGGAAACTCCTCGGAAAACAGCAAGCGCATATACGCCTTACATATTCGACGAATCAGAGTGGAGGGACATGATACATGAAGCAGACAATCTTTCATGCACTTTAAAAGTTTCCGGTTCCGATATGCCGATAGCTTTCCCGATGATCATAAGGCTCCTCTATGCCTGCGGGCTGCGTCTTTCGGAAGCGCTTTCGTTGAAATCCGGGGATATAGATTTTGATAGGGGCTGCCTGACTATCCGTAAAGCCAAACGCAACCGGCAGCGTCTTGTGCCAATGAAACAAAGCACTGCTGACTTGCTGATGAAATACTGCATCAGGAGAGGACTCCTGCAGGAAGCGGAGGCTCATCTTTTTGCCGGAACGGATGGAAAGCCCTACAGCAACAGCTGGGTGGAACGGTGGTTTGCTGTAGCGTTGGAATTAAGCGGCATAAAGCAGGAACGCTGTTATCCGGGAGAAAGGGGCATTTGTCCCCATTGTCTTCGCCATACATTTGTATTCCGTTCTTTTCAGAGCTCAGGTGATTCATTTGACGGCACAGTTCCTTTTCTATCCACCTATCTCGGTCATGAAAACATCATGAAAACAGACCGTTATCTGAGGTTTTCTTATGAACTGTATCCAGAGGCGCAGGAAAGAATCTCAGAATATACAAGAGGGGTGTTCCCTGAGGTGAAGGCATGAGAAAAAACAGCGCTTTTCTTGATGTGCTTTCAGCATACTTTACGGAATACCTGCCTGTTACCAAAGGGCTGAGCAGTAACTCCATCCGTTCATATAAATACTCATTCCAGCTCCTGTTCAGCTTTTTAAAGGAAGAAAAAGGGATTCTTCCAGAAAAGGTAACATTCCATACGCTGGAAAAAGATGTGCCGGAGCAGTTACTGTCGTGGCTGGAAAAATGCAGATTCTGTAGCATAAGCACCCGCAACCAGAGACTGAGTTGCATATCCTCATTCTCCAAGTATGCAGTCAGAAAGGAGCCGGTTGAAGCAGCCGGGTTCCATGGGGCGCTTTCTTCCATCCCCAAAAAGAAGGAAAGCAAAAAAATGCCTGTATACTTTACCAAAGAGGAAATTTTCATTATGCTGCACCTTCCTTCCGGGATCGGAAGAGTTGGCTACAGGGATCTTGTGCTGTTAAGCGTGCTCTATGCAAGCGGTGCCCGAGCACAGGAATTATGCGATTTAAAGGTGTGTGACATCCGTTTTGGAGAGAAAACTTCAATCAAGCTTATTGGTAAAGGGAAAAAAGGTCGGATTATTACAATTCCTGATGATTGTGCAGTCCTGCTCAAAACATATCTGGAACACGAAAAGAAAGTGGTGGAAAGCCATGTTTTTTCAAGCCAAACTCATGAACATATGACAATTTCCTGCGTTGAGGAAATCGTAAAGAAATATGTAAGGGAAGCAAAAAGAAAACATTCGGCATTATTTAGGGAAAAAAAATATACTCCCCATACATTCCGTCATTCCATAGCGGTTCATATGCTGGAGGCTGGCGTGCCTTTACCAGTAATCAAAAACTTCCTTGGACACGTTTCTTTGGAAACGACGTTGATTTACGCAACCGTAAGCGATGCATTAAAGGATAAGTATTTGGCGGAACACAGCTTAGCCAATATTCTGCCTGTTAAGGCAGCTCTTGATTATGAGGACATAGGATTAGAGTTTTTAAAGAAGATTTAACAGGGAAAAATTATCCGAGGAAATTTGTCTGTTATACTTGCATACCAGCGCACTTCTTCAATTCCTCGGATAATATTTTCCCTCGGATAATTCAGATTATCTGAGAACTCAGATAATCTGAAGGAAGCCGGAGGCAAACTTCTGGAATGGCAACTATTGTCCCCCTAAGGATTTGCAGTATGATGTTCTCAATCAGAGGTACTTTTCCATGAAGTCGGCGGGGGTCATTATCTCTGGTTTTTCGATCTCAATGTCGGTAAAATCTTTGTCGCCAGTTATGAGAACGTCCACATCCTCAATGATTGCCGTATAGAGGACAGGGTAATCCTTCGCGTCACGGATGCTGAACATCGTTTCGTCCATTTCCTCCGGCGTGTAAACGAGGTCGTAACTCATTTTCATAAGGAGCCTATCCACGTCCTTCACCTTTGTCGGGAATTTGCGCTGCACAACGTCTTTCAGTTCACGGACGACAAAGGAGGACAGCACAAGCTCGTGCTCAGTGAAGATAAGCTCAATCATGGCGTTCATGCGCGGATTTGGAAATAAAAGCAGGGAGATAAGCACATTGGTATCCAGCATGACCCTCATTTACTTTACCGTTCTTTCCCGCCGAAACTCCTTCATCATGGCGGCTACATCATCCTCATCCTTCAGTCCGACGCGTTCCGCTTCTCCGGCGAATGCGGCTTGTGCTTCTTTAAGGGCCTCCATTGAAGAATTTAGGATATATATCTTCCCGGCCTCTTCAACGAACAAAACCTTGTCACCCTCCTTGACGCCCAGCTTTCGGCGGATATTAACCGGAATGGTGATCTGTCCCTTCGAGGTTATCTTTGCAAGCTCCATGTGTTATCACTCCTTTCACAAGCAAGGCACTCCTTACTTTCCTTACATCAATAGTCTATGCAAACTGAGCGAAAATATCAATGGCTTCTGCATAGAAAATGTGATGAACAAAAATGCGATGAACATTATTGCATTAATTAATGTGTAAAGGTAAAATTAACGCAAACATGCGTGTTCCGTGTATATGCCATCGATTAAGTGCGCATGTTCGGCGTTTAGCGGCAGTGAAGCTTGCAAACGCTGTGAATAAAATAGAAGGTGTCCCTGTCTCGACCCAAGCAAAAAAGCTCTCGGCCCGGTGGGTGCGGGGAGAAATTTCGGGTGCAGAAATGAAAGCTCTGCTTATTGCAAAGCATAAGCAGAGTTAAGGGTTGCTTTATGAATGATCCGTATCTTTATGAAGGAAGGAAAAGGAAGTTCTTCTGTCCCCAAAAAAGTCATGACTTAAGATAGAGAAAAATATATCCTAAGAGCAATCTGCCATGAATCCCTCATCTTTACTATTAAAAGGTGAGGGATTTTAATGGTTTTATCGAGCGTAAACGGGTGCTGGCAGTAATGCGTTCGCTGGGTATGAGTAAGCGGCAGATTATTAAAATGATTTTCATAGAAGCTATGACCGGCGGATTAATTGGCGGAATCGTCGACGTTGGGATCGGAGTTTTAATGGTTTCTGTTTTTCCCTACATAATGAAAGCCCTGGACATGCCAATTCCTATCAGCTATGCGCCGAGCCTGCTGGTGATTTCGCTATTGGCCAGCATAGTCATTACGATGGTAGTTTCAATAAGCCCAGCCCTTAAATCTCATCCCGGCTCAACCTTATTGAATCGATAAAATACGAATAGCCTGACCGGATCGAGCGGAGGAGGGACCCACGATGGCGGCACTGGTGGAAGCGATAGGCCTGGGTAAGACATTTACACTGGGTTTAGTAGAGGTAAAGGCACTGGAAAACATCAATCTGGAGATCGAAACCGGTTATGGTATCCAAATTGCCTATCGGTTCATCTGCCAGGATAAGGTCCGGCTCGTTTATCAGGGCCCGTGCAATGGCTACTCTTTGCTGCTGACCTCCGGACAGTTCCCGCGGGGTATGGTTCCTGCGGTCGGTAAGGCTCACGTCCTCCAGGATTTCATCGAGCTTATACCGATAGTCTTTTAGTTTCTTTCCGTCCAGCAAAACCGGCAGCATAATGTTTTCTTCCGCGGTCAAATTAGGAATCAGATTATAGAATTGAAAAATGAAGCCTATTTCTCTCCTGTGCAGCAGGCTTGCTTCCGGTCCTTCATTACGGAAAGGTCTTTGCCCTTTATTCTGACACTGCCCGTCGTAGAATTTAGAGGGTTTAGGCCTCTTTATTTTTTGCCCAGAATTTTTGAAAAGCAAATTCTACAAGAAAGATGCCTTATCTGGACATCATTTGGCAATAATGCTAGGATTGAATAGGTTTGAATTCACTATATACAAAATATGATCGGAAACGGAGACGATAGGCAGTGAAGACCCTAGCTGTAATGCAGCACGAATTACAGGAGAACGTGCGCAACTATAAGACGGCATTTTTACTTATGTTCATATTTGGCGCAATATTAATGGCACTCTATACAGAGGTGGGTCCCACCGCTAATTCCGCGAGCGTTCTGGACCCTTTCTTTGAATTGTTTGCTATTCTTTGCCCCTTCATCGGTATTTTAACGGCTATGGATGCCGTGGTTGGTGAAAAGGAGAAGGGCACCCTGGAACTGGTCCTATCCAAACCACTACCACGGCGTTCCTTGTTATTGGGCAAATTTTTTGCTTATGTACTGATGGTCGTGCCGCTGTTGGTGGCTGAACTCATTGCCGCCTATTTCTGGGCACAGGTTTCTGGCATCTCACAGTATCGCTGGCAGCTTCCCATGCCCCCCTTCAGTCAATGGATGACACTTGTGGCTATTGTCACCTGTGTGTCTTTGCTGTTCCTGGCTATTACCACCCTGATATCCATGTTTGCACCGACGACCGCTACCACGGCTATCTGCGCCTTGGTTTTTATGTTTCCCGCCCACCCCCTTGGGGGAGAATTCCTCAGACAGGTGGGCTTGCGCTTGCATATCGACAGTTTTGCGGAGCTGCCCATCGTAGTGAAATTTTTTCTCAGCGTTTTCTCCATGTTTCAAAAATCCGCTCTTAACCTCCCTGGTGACGCTAGGCTAACTTGTGTTTCCCTGCTCATCATGACAGTTGTGGTGCTCTTCGTTGCCAGTTTCATTTTTGAGCGGCAAAACGTAGCCTTTAAGAATTAGGAGGAAGCAAGATGAACGATTTTGCAGTTGATGTTCAAGGACTAAGTAAATGGTATGGACAACTAAAAGCAGTGGACAATGTAAGTTTTAAGGTCCATAAGGGTAGTTCTTTCGGCCTATTAGGATTGAATGGGGCTGGCAAGACCACCACTTTTAAAATGATGGTGAGTTTAATCCGGCCGGACAGTGGTACAGCCGTAATTTCAGGCTGCGATGTAGTGAAAGCACCTATGAAAGTGCGCTCCCATATAGGCTATGTGGCCGAAAACCCAGCGTTTTATACCCGCAAGACCACCCTGGAAACCCTGCGCTATGTGTGCCGCCTGCTGGATGTCCCGGTAAATGACCAGAACCGGCGCATTGATTATGTACTGGGATTGGTTGGACTAACGGATAAGAAAAATGTTCTGGTTGGAGGCTATTCTCGGGGGATGCGGCATCGTTTGGGTTTGGCCCAGGCTTTGCTATCCGAACCCCAGGTCCTTTTCCTTGATGAGCCAACTCTGGGGCTGGACCCACTGGGCGCGAAGAGTATGCGGGGATTAATCCTGCGGCTGCGTCAGGAGAAGGAAGTAACCGTACTGATGTCCTCACACGTACTGCCGGAAGTGGAAGCCATCTGCGATATGGTTGGCATCTTTGACCACGGCCATCTGGTAGCCATGGATACTATCGATCATCTACGCAGCACTGCCAGTGACAGTCTAAATATAGAAATGGTGATGGCTGAGTCGAATCAACTGGTGGTTCAAGCTTTACGAAGCATCCCTGGTGTTAACCAGGTAGAAGTCAGTGGAGCCAAATTGGATATCAATGCGATCAAAAACGAAGATCTGCGTCCCCGAATCATGAAGGAGGCCGTGGCCAACAACGCTAATGTACTGTCCTTTGGTCTCAAGGAAAACAGTCTGGAGGACATACTGCTGCATTTGGTCAAAAGCGATGCCAGCGATTTGCCCGAGCAGCGCTCTGGGCTGATCCCTACCTCACTTTTTCGATTGATTCACAAAAACAGACGTGACTAAAGGGACTCCTGCTTCTCCGACATATGCGGAGATCAATTGAACATCATAGCAAGTGGATTAGAATTGACTGCAGATTGTAACTGATGATCATCGATATGAGTATAGATTTCAGTTGTAGCGATACTATCGTGACCAAGGATTTGTTGAAGAGAACGGATATCCACTCTTCCGTATTTATACATAAGCGTTGCTGCCGTGTGCCGAAGTTTATGGGTAGATATTGCGGCCGGATTGAGTCCGGATGCAATAACATATTTCTTAACAACATTCTGGACTGCTCTGGTTGTAATATTTCCAAAATTGACGAATGGATACAATCCTTCTTGCCCTTGTGCCAGTTGAGACCATTCGGTCTATTTGACAGTATGCAATGAAAGAGTATATTTCCTTCAGTGAAATCGATTTAATAAGCTCTAAGTCAATAATAACGAAATTTTTATCGATTATTGGAGCGCTACGGCAATTGCATACGTAGGAATGCCCAGTTCAAGCAAACAGCATATTAAGCTAATAATGTGCATTTTAGCCCTGGAGTAGCCGGAATAGGAGAGAATAGTGAAGAATAGATAAAACTAGCTGCAAAATACCACGACTATCGGTAGCCATAAACCAAGAATAGATGAGCACAGCGAGGAGTACATGGCATTAGCAGGATTACCACAAACAATAGAAGAAAGTATACGCAAGAAGTTTCTTGATGCAAAGATTAAGGGATAATTGGGTTGATCATAACATTTTAGGTATTGACACTGCTGCCGGGTATACCGACAGTCATTATCCATTTAGCTAATTCTTGGCATCCGGTAAAATTTAAACGAGAGGAGGCATACACTGGATATACCAAATCCCTATAAATAGGCCATCTTGAAGGGTATGCAAAATTTAACGATTCATAAACCTTTTAACGAAAGGTAGTCCCTAGCAGATAATCGTTATAGCGGATAGATGAATTAAGGCAGTTCCTGCAACGCGGAAGTCTCTACTTGAGCGGTTCAACGAACAAATATTTAGAAGACTGATTGAGAAGGTCAGCATAAAATTTTGGTTGAAGCAACTTTTGTATTCATGACTGGAGTTGAGGTAAAAGAGATTTTAGGCAAATAAACTATGCATGTAAAACAGAGGATGTTAGTGATATAATTTCCTTAGTCTTTTATAAAATTTTGCATAAGCTAAGATTAACTATATATTGTACAGGTGATGGAGCTCACCTCGCATACCATGCGAAACAGCTGTGCTAATGGCTCCTATCTTTTGGGATAGGAGTCTTTATTTTTGCATTTATCTAGCTCCAAGCCTAGGAACCCGAAAATTATAGAATGGAAAGGTTGGATATTATGAGTATTATCACCGATGTAGTAGCCCGCGAGATATTGGATTCGAGAGGCAATCCTACCGTAGAAGTCGAGATTTATTTGCAGAGCGGAATCATGGGACGGGCTGCCGTGCCCTCCGGAGCCTCGACCGGAACCCTTGAAGCGGTGGAACTGCGGGACAATGATAAAGGCCGCTATTTGTGCAAAGGAGTGCAGACCGCAGTTAAAAATGTAAACGAGCTGATTGCGGAGGAAATAATCGGCTTGGACTGTCTCGATCAGTATGAGCTCGATCAGATCATGATTACCCTGGATGGTACTCCAAACAAGGCTAAACTAGGAGCCAACGCCATCCTGGGGGTCTCCATGGCGGTGGCCCGGGCGGCGGCGCAGGTTTTGGATATCCCGCTATATAAGTACCTGGGCGGAGTGAACGCCCGGCTCCTGCCGGTGCCGATGATGAACATCCTCAACGGAGGCAAACATGCCGATAACAATCTGGATATCCAGGAGTTCATGATCGTACCCGCCGGCGCTGCCAACTTCGCGGAAGCCCTGCGCATGGCGGCAGAAGTATATCACACCCTTAAATCGGTCCTGAAAAAAGCCAGTCTCAACAGTTCGGTGGGCGACGAAGGCGGTTTTGCCCCCAGTCTCAATACCAACGAGGAAGCCCTGGCCCTCATCGTCCAGGCGATTGAACAGGCCGGCTATAAGCCCGGGAAGGATATCTTCCTGGCCATGGACCCGGCTGCCTCCGAATTCTACCATGACGGCCAATATGTATTCGCCGCCGAGGGCAAGTCCCGCAGCTCAGCCCAGATGGTGGACTATTATGCCGACCTGGTGGACCGCTTCCCCATCGTCCTGATCGAGGATGGCATGGCTGAAGACGACTGGGAAGGGTGGAAGATCATGACAGAACGGCTGGGGCAGCGCATCCTGCTGGTGGGAGATGATATCTTTGTTACCAACCCCACGATTCTGCAAAAAGGAATTGATCAGGGCATAGCAAACAGTGTGCTCATTAAACTCAATCAGATCGGCACCCTGACTGAAACGTTGGACACTATCACACTAGCCAGTCAAGCCGGCTATCGTTCCATGGTATCCCACCGTTCGGGAGAGACTGAAGATCCCTTTATTGCTGATTTGGTGGTAGCAATGAATACTGGCTTGATCAAAACCGGCGCTCCGGCCCGCTCCGACAGGGTGGCCAAATATAACCAGCTGCTAAGAATTGAGGAAGAACTGGGTGCAGCCGCCCTGTTCAAAGGCCTAGCCACCTTCAAAATGAAATCCTGAAGGTAAAATTAGGGTCCCTAAGTTGATCGGAGCGGTAAAGAGGGTGATCAAACCATGGCCATAGAACCTAATATTATAACCCAGGCCAAGGAATTGCTGGCCGAAATCCAGTCCGTGTGTGCTGATTTCAAACTGCATTCCCTGCTTATAACTCTGCGCAGCATTAATAATTTTGCCGACCAGAACCAATATCTGGACGTGGCGGTTTTGGGTCAGTTTAAGGCTGGCAAAAGTTCTTTTCTTAACGCCTATTTAGATAAAGATCTGTTGCCGGTGGGCGATATCCCAGTTACCTCCGTAATTAGCCGCATACGATACGGTAAACAAGAGAAAGCGACTGTAACTTTCTTGGATGGCAACACTAGAATTATTGCCATCCAAGCTATCCCGGATTATGTTTCTGAGTCCGGCAACCCGGGTAATATCAAGCAGGTTAGGGTGCTCGATCTGGAGGTGCCGGCTCTGCAGAATATTCAGGCCCTAAGATTGGTGGATACTCCGGGCATTGGCAGCGTATGGCAGCACAATACCGAAACCACCACCAGCTGGTTCCCGGAAACCGGTGGGGTCTTGTTCGTCATCAGTGCGGAAAGGCCGATATCCGAAAATGAACTCGGTCTTCTGCAAGAGATCTATCTGTATTCCCCCGAGATTGCTATCGTGATCACCAAAACTGATCTTTTCACTGAGGACCATCTGCAGCAAATCGAATTATTTATTGCAAAGGTACTTCGCAATGCTTTTAATCAGGATTTCCCAATCCTCAGGTATTCGGCATATAAGGATACCTGCCGTTATAATACCGAACTGGAACAAAGAATATTTCAGCCTTTTGCCCTTAATCGGGATAAAAAATACGCATCTATACTGCGGCATAAAATTGGCTCGCTGGCCAATAGCTGCCTCACCTATTTGAACATATCCTATCAGGCCTCCCTGCAACAGGATTCGGAAAAAGGTAAACTTAAGGCGACTATTTTGGATGAGCATTTAAACTCGCCCTTTGTCCGGCGCGAACTTTTGCTGATCAGCGGCAGTTATAAGGAGAAGACTCGCGAAAATATAAAGGTCTATCTGGATAGCTTCCGCAAGGAGTTGGAAACCAAGCTCAGCCAGGAATACGCGAGAGCTTTTGGTGGATGGAAAGGTAATCTGTATGTCGTAACCCGGCAGTTTGAGCACTGGCTTAATCAGTCGCTGCATTCCGAACTGCAAGAGATTTTACTCAACGAGGAAAAGTCCTTTGAACTATTGAGTACGGTCAAAAAGCACCTGGCTTTTTACCTGAAGTCTTTTCGGGAAAGACTGAGCCACAACCTGGAGCAGGTTCTAGGGGTGCAGCCCCAGCTGGAACAATGGGAGATCAACATCGGTGAGCTGGAACGGCCTGATATTTCGGTAAGCCGGGCCTTCGATTTCCATCTGGACCTATTGTGGTTTCTGTTCCCGATGGTTTTCCTCCGAAATATATTCCGGCGCCATTTCGTCCGCCAGATCCCCAAAGAAGTCGATAAGAACCTGCATCGCCTGACCTCGGATCTAAACCAAAAAATTAATAATGAGATCGATAATCTAATTGCCCAAGCTCTGACCTATATGAACCAGGAAATCAATTTGATCGAAACGCTGCTGACCGAGCAAAGAGGTGACAGTGCCTATATTCAGCAAAGGATCAATAGCATCGAATATAAATTTAGAGACTTGGAAAAGAAGAGTTTGTAGCGATGACAGGCTTTCGCGGATTGATAAAGAAAGAGAAAGTAGTCTTTGATGCTTGGATTAACAGCAAAAATACTGGAAATATGTGCATGGACGTTTGCCTGTTGAAGCCTTTCAGTAGGTAAAAGTTGGAGAAGAACACTAATGAATACAGTAAAATTATTTATCTGCATAGGTCTGGTGTTCAGCCCTATAGCTGCTATTATGGCATTTATAATCTCATATGATGAATATTTGTTGATTTGCTGGAAGAAAAGCAGTTGCTAATGCGGAGTAGACATCCAAGTGATAGAAGAGCCTATTGTCTGCAATTGACTAAGCAAGGTGATGAAATGATTTGCTCATTGTGGGAGTCAATGAAGAAATGTGAAGACAAAATTCTATCCGCCTTGGACAATAAAGAAGAAAATTTGTTTTTGAATCTAATTAATAAATTATCAAAGGAGGAAAGTTATGAGTAAGTTGGATTTCTTTAAAGCAAAAATAGAAGCCACGATCAGCCCAATGGAATATATGCAGGCATTGAAAGCTACCCCAGAGGCATTTGTGATTGTTGATGTGAGGAATGCTCCACCACAAGCTATGAAGCAAAAAATTGCTGGAGCAAAGCATATCCCTTTATCGCAATTAAAAGAAAGAATTGGTGAGATACCTAAAGATAAAACAGTAGTGGTTTATTGCTGGGAAGTATGGTGTAACATGGCAGCAAAAGCTGCAATAATACTTCTTGAAAACGGATATGATGTATTAGAACTATCGGGTGGAATAGGTGCTTGGAACACAATGAATTTTCCAGTTGAACCTGTAGTATAACTTAAATACAAAACAAACAGTAAAAAGGAAGCAAAAGGGAAGCATAGGGACGGCAGACTGTGTGAGATCCAATCTGCGATCTATTAGGATTAGTGGCTGGCCGTTTTCTTTATCACGTCACGGACAAAAGAAGCGAACCAAGCCCTAGATGGGGTCTATCCCGAACTTTGTGTAAAGTCCAAATTGATGTAAAATAAGGCGGTATTTTTTTGGGGCAGACGGCCGAAACAGCCAGGCTGCCCCTAAATTTGCATTATACGATAATGGTTTTACTTGTCAATACTCAGGTTATTTTCCACTTAAATCTACTATGTTACCAGTTCAAATCATATAAGGGATAATATCATGGGTAATATTTGATAATAATAGGGTTACGACATCAACCAGTGATATACTGAGAAGGGTAAAAAAGTAAATTCCTATCTATCAGAAACATTTTGAAATAGGGAGATGGTAATATGAATTTTTTACAACTAGCAAAAGAAAGACATGCAGTTAGAAAATTTAGCGACAAAAAAGTAGAAAGAGAAAAATTAGATTTGATTTTAGAAGCTGGTAGAGTTGCTCCAACGGCTGATAATTATCAGCCACAACGAATACTCGTTATTGATAATGAAGACAGCCTGACTAAATTAAAATCATGCACACCTTATCATTTTAATGCACCTCTAGTATTGCTGGTGTGCTATGATTTCACAGTTAGCTGGAAAAGGCCTTATGATAAAGTAGACATGGGAGTTGTTGATGCCAGCATTGTCACAACTCATATGATGCTTCAAGTTACGGACTTAGGATTAGGTAGCACTTGGGTAGGACATTTTAATGCTGATATTATCAAAAAAAACTTGGAATTACCAGAATATCTTGTTCCAGTAGCACTTCTTCCAATAGGTTATCCAAGAAGTGATTCAGCTCCACATCAATTACATGGCAAGCGTTATGATATTAATGATACAGTTTTCTTTAACTCTTTTGAAGGTATAACTCAGGGCAAAAATGATGAAGGACAACACGACCTACTTAAATAATCAAATTGTCTATCAGGATTAGCTCACAGGAATATGAAAGAATATAAGATTGCAGCACCTACCCCTATGGATACTAGCCAAGCTAATAGTGGTCGTTTATGATGAAGCACGAGTGTTGAAAACATCACACAATCAAATAAAACTGAAAACCAGATATTCCAACCGTTATAATAAGTGAATTCTCCAAATAAAGATAAAACCCATTCTACCACTGAAAATGTTATTACCCATTTAAGAAAATGGATTACTTGATGCCATACTCCTGAAGGCCATTTTGGTAAAAAAATGAGCATGACACTAGGGCTGCCCGAAATTCTTCATAATGCATAGTTCAAGCAAACAGCTGATTAGGCTAATAATACGAAGATTGGAAATATGTAATGAGATACTAATTATTTGTATTTAGTACGACGCAGTCTGTTAATTATACGCAACATCATACTCTCTGGAAGTAATTTTGAACAAACACCTGGAAATGCTACACCGAAAACAGCTATGCTGCAAGGTATCAGTGATTCAGCGAGGGAAGAGACTATATCCAGTCAACCCATTATCAGTAATAATAGTACAGATATTGCCATCAAAAAATTAACTTGTGGTAGAATTTAACTATCCACATTATAGTAAAGTATGGAGGTATTGGTATGAGTATTGAATCTGCAAGGTTATTTATTGAAAAACTGAAAAATGATCAGGAGTTCGCCCAAAAAGCCCTAGCTTGCACAGATACAGAGGAGCGAATGAGATTCGAACGGGAAGCTGGTTTTGATTTTACAGCAAGTGAGCTTAAGATGGCTGGACAGGAGTTAAGTGACAATGATTTAGATAGTGTGTCGGGGGGTAATGAACTTTCGCAGATATATTTCAAATTGAAAGATCTACATTTATAGAAAGACTGAAAAATGATCAGGAGTTCGCCCAAAAAGCTCTAGCATAAAGAATACAAAACTGAACAAGTTACTAAGGATTTGCAGTTTATTTATATGCGTAAAAACTCATCCAAGGCCTAAAATTACCGATAATATTAATGTCCTGGTTTTATATGATTTTTAGGAGGTAGAGGTATGGACGGTAAAGAAACGGCGGCGCGGCTTGCTCCGTGCGGACTGGACTGCTCCCGTTGCGCCGATTACGTCAGCGGGGAGATCAAGGAACTTAGTGCCAGGTTGGTTGAATTTTTAAGCGGTTACACTCGTGTAGCCAGAGTGAAAGCGGATATCAATCCGGTATTTGCCGGCTACCCCCAGTTTGAAGAAGTATTGCAGTCATTCGCCCAGGCTGCTTGCAGCGGGTGCCGGGGGAATAATGTACTCTGCCCTATCGAGTGCGTTGCAGGTACATGAACCCGGGAAAAGGGAGTGGATTTCTGCTTCCAGTGTGAGGAATTCCCCTGCGACAAAAAGATTGACATCCAAATAAAGGAACGGTGGATGAAATTTAACCAGCGAATGAAGGAGATCGGTGTGGAGGAGTTCTACCAGGAGCAAAACAAATCGCATAGGTATTGAGTTTGCAATGGAGGCTGAAGTAAGAATAATTATCTGTCTCCCCCCGGCAGAGAATTGACAGGGGGACGGGGTTGTTGTCAACATTGAAAAACCTCCCATTATCCAAATTTCTATTAGGCTCATAATGAGAATGTGTCTCATTATGAGGTAATGAGGTCAAAAATGATAGAAAAGCTTATCGCTCCCTGTGGAATGAATTGCAGATTATGCATTAGTTATCAGGCGATGAAAAACGATTTAAACAAGCAAGGATTTCAGCTATATGGATATGACATATTTCTCTTTTACACCGTCCGATTTGAAAAACAAGAAACTAAAGATTGCCATCGTATATTTGCATGAACTAGGTAAATTCGAAGTTTGGCTGGGTGGAAGCAACAGAAAGATCCAAGCTGAGTATATCAAGCTTTTGAGCGGCAAAAATTTAGGTAAATATAAACTGTCGCAGATTTTTCCGGGAGTGGATTCCATTATTGAGTCTACCCTGGCTGAGCAGCCGGATTTTGATCATTCTGCAGAACTCATGAAGCATATTGAAAGGAAGACAATTGAATTCGTAAATGACATCACTTCTATACTGAATGAAAAATCGTAAAGAAAGAGATAAGATTTGAAGCAACATAATCCTAGCTTCTCTCCCTATCCCTGTCGAGTGCTTTAACAGACTGCGCATTGTCATATTTGCTTGTGCCCGGTACGGTAGGCTAATAATGCCAAGGACTTGAACCTCCCATTATTCATAGGATAGGCAGTCGGATTGTTAAACGATTCAATGTATCAGAGGAATGGTTATTGACAATAATCCACAATCTATTGGACTGCATTCATACAATATGGCAAATAAAAGAACAGTGACTTGTGATTTTGTTTTTAATAATACTATACATA
Organism: Syntrophomonas sp.; assembly: GCA_028693695.1. GTDB lineage: Bacteria > Bacillota > Syntrophomonadia > Syntrophomonadales > Syntrophomonadaceae > PHAA01. The sequence goes on along the minus strand of JAQUUV010000001.1, from coordinate 2,732 downwards.
GATTACCCCAAATAAACACCAGAGTTAACGGGCAAGGAGGAGTTTGCTAATGAATGTGCATGAACGCTTAACGGAGGCGGTACGCTTAGTACAGGAAAGAGAAAAGTGGCTTCATCGCAGAGAAGCAACCGTTAATCTAATTCAAAGCCAGAAAAATCTTAGGGATCAACTGCAAAGACAATTGGCTTTGGAAAGCAGAGATGTGGACAGGTTAGACGGCATTACACTCCTTAATCTTTGGCATAGCCTCAGAGGAACGAAGGAAGAGGCCAAACGCAAAGAGCAGGAGGAATATCTTATCGCCAAGCTTAAGTATGATGAAGCAAATGCTGCCCTGATAGCACTTGAAGCAGATCTAACTGGAATGGACAACAATTTGGCCGACATGGGTGATCTGGACACTAAATACCAGCAGGCGGTACAGGACAAGGAAGAGTACTTGCTGCGCTCTGGTGGATCTGAGGCCCAGCACCTGTTTGAGATGGCCGAACAGTTGGGCCGCTTAAAAGCCGAGGTAAAAGAACTGCTAGAAGCAATTGAAGCCGGTAAGAAGGTGGAGAAAGCATTCTCTAAGGTGCAGAAAAGCTTGGGCAGCGCTGAAGGCTGGGGTGCCTTTGACTTGCTGGGGGGAGGTCTTCTAACCACTGCGATAAAGCATTCACACATCAGTGATGCCAGGAATGAAATAGACCAGGCTCAGCTGCTGCTGCGCAAATTTCAGCGGGAACTGGCTGATGTCAAACCCACGAATGACACCATTCAAATCGGCGGATTAGCAACATTTGCCGATTTCTTTCTGGATGGGTTATTATTCGATGCAATCGTTCAGTTTAAAATCAACGATGCCCAGACTCGCACCAAGCAGCTGCAACGTAAGGTACAGGCAATTATTCATGACCTGAACCTGATGAAGGAGCAAAGCAGTCAAAGACTATTGGAACTCGGTCAAGAGCGTAGGCAAATAATAGAAAACACCAAATAAGAAAGTGATGGGGGGGAGAAATTAAACCCATGCTTAATAAAATTATAATGAACAAAAAGCTCTGTATAACCCTGGCATTAATAGTAGTGGCAGCAACGGGGCTGGCGGTCTATTACATTACAGTTTTCAGAGCAAATTCGGTTTCCGGAACGGTTGTAGAAGTAAGCGCTTTGAATACTACCGGGCATGGAGTGAAGATCGATACGGGGTTTATGCTTAAATGTTCGGACCATATAAACGAGCAAGAGGTCAGAAATAGCATTGCGGTGGCACCGGCAATCAACTATACACTTAAACATCAGTCCGGTAATCAATATATTCTGAAGTTTGATGAGAAGCTGAAACCTGATTCCATTGTAAGCTTTAAGCAGATTGATACTGTCCAACCTTATTCATGGGCTTTCCAGACTGAGAATGTCTTTCGGGTAACTCAGACACTTCCCGCCGACAAGTCCAAAATAGTTCCTGTCAATACTGGAATAGAAATCAGCCTGTCTTACCTGGATGTTGCAGATATCCAGAACAGCTTTAAGATAGAACCGGTTGTTGCCGGGAAATTTGAAAAACACGGAAAGACCTGGGTTTTTGTCCCGGATGGGCTTCAGCCCAACACCCTTTATAAGGTTACCGTCGATAAGGGTCTGAAGTCATCAGGTGGTGAGGTTTTAGGCGAGGATTATACCTTTTCTTTTCGAACCAACGATACTTTGCCCGACGACAACTACCTGTACATAAGCGGAGAAGCTGCGGAGACCTTTGCTCCCGATGTCACTCCGATCATAGAAGTCAGGGCCAGCGAGCATTATAATGAAGCCGATTTAAGGGTGCGGGTGTTAAAGTTTGCCGATGCCGGCTCTTATCTAAACGTTCTTAAGGCAAGGCATGACTATATAAACGATCAGCTCGGTTATCAAAACAATTATTTTGCTTCACTTGAAGGTGTGGAGCAAATAGGGGATTTTACAACCAGGATTAAAAGAGAAAACCCCCAGCAAACCTGGTCGCCTGCATTCATCGTTTTGCCGGATAAGCTCCCCGAAGGCCACTACCTTATAGATGTTGCAGCCGACAATACTGACGCTGACAGTAAGGGACATGTGCAGAAGTTTGTTCAGATTCACCCTTATGCCGTATATGTCATGTCTGTCGACGGATCTGAGCTGGTCTGGGTTAATGACACGGGCAATTCTTCTCCGGTTGCGGGGGTGCAGGCAGATATTAATGGGATTAGTTCAACGACTGCCGCTGACGGCACCGCACGCATCGACACGCCGAAACTCGATACGGACAGCTTTAATTCGCTGACGGTTACAGGTGCAGGGCTTCCCTTCGCAGCCGAGTTGATTCTGACCAAGCCCGATGATTCCAGAAGGGTTGATGAGCAGTATTACACCTATATTTACACCGACCGGCAAAAATACCAGCCGACCGATACTGTATCGATATGGGGAATCGTTCTTCCCAAGGACGGGAAATCAAATCCTCCCAGGGAGGCTGAGCTGCAGCTGAATGTAGGAGCATACGATAAAACTCCCCAAAGAACCAAGGTGAGCCTGGATGATTCGGGTGCTTTTTCTGGGAAAATCGCAATTTCCGGTCTGGCATCCGGTTCTTACAACCTGCAGCTGGTTGCAGATAATATAACATATTGTTCCACTAATGTTGTGGTGGGACAATATGTTAAACCTTCCTATTTAATTGAGGCTAGTACCGATAAACCGGCCTATTTTACCTGGGAACCTATAAACCT
>JAQUUV010000248.1 GCA_028693695.1 Syntrophomonas sp. | reverse complement strand
ATCTATATCGATAAGATTTGTTTGTGGTATACTATTCCCGAAAAAGACCGGTAACAGGAGATAATGCAATGGTTGATATTAAGTTAATTTGCTCTGCTTGTACCAGAAACGACTATTATTATGGATTGATCGAAAAGGCGGCCAAAGAACTGGGCTTAAATTATACGCTCGAAAAAGTTGCTTACAAACCTGAAATGAGAGAAGATCATTTATTTAATCGGTGCACCATTACGTACTGCAGGGGTTGCAATAATTTTGACAAGTACGGGAAGTATGGTGATCCATCGGCAAAATATATGCCGGCTCTGGTAGTAAATGATGAGATGGCAGCACATAGTCGGATTCCATCACTAGATGAATTGAAAAATATTTTATCCTGGCAAAGCCCGTAACATTTGAAATTAATGTAGGTTTTAATTCATTATTACTTCCGAAAAGCATTTAATCGAAGTTAAAACTTGAAAGGGAGGGCTCAATATCTATGGCTGAAAAATACATGGTCCCGCTGAAGGTCCGCAATTATCATTGTGATTCTTATGCTCACGTGAATAATGCCCAGTATTTAATCCTGCTGGAGGAAGCCCGCACCCAGTTTATGGACGACCTTGGATGTCCGCTGGAAAACTACCTTAAGCAAGGGCTGTACATCACGGTGACTGAAATTCATATCAAGTACCGGAAACCAGCCGTGACGGGGGACCGCCTGGAGGTATTTATCTGGATCCCGGTCATGAAAAGGGCGCAGGTGAAATTTCAACAGGAAATAAGGCTGTCGGGCTGCGGGGAGTTGATCGCGACGGCGGCTGTTACCTGTGCCTGTATTAAAAATGGCAAACCGATAGCCATGCCCCAGGACTTCCTGGAAATGATTAAACCCTATCATATACCCGAGGAGCTTGAATAACCTTAAGAGAGACCGCTCCGGTCGTCACCGGGGAGTTACCCAAGGATGAGTAATCAAAAGATATATGAGATAGGAGAACTAGGAGTTGACTATTATGCCAAGGATTAATGGGGGTAGATACGAGATTTTACAAGCATGCTCTTTGTTAAAGGGCATTCGTCATCCGCACATTCATCAAGGTGAGCCTTTCATTTTAAGTTATAATAACAGCAAAGATTTTCCAGTTTTCATTTCAGTTATGATAGTATAATAATGAAAACCCGGCTTGCGACGAGCCTTTGATAGGAGGTTTACACTTGGATAAGTACGTAGGAGCATTGGAACTATGGCAGTCTTACCATATCGCGTCCACCGCCGATTTAGATAAATACCTCGACAGCTTCCGAATTCTTTTTGCGTTTCACTCGGGTAAAATTGAAAATGAGGATATCACCTTCCATGATACGAGAGAAATCTTTGAGAATGGAAAGGTCTTGAACTATACGGGGAATCCGCGCGCCTTGTTTGAACAGCTAAACCAAAAACTATGCTATGAAGTATTGAAAGATAAGATTATACAAAAAGAACCTCTCAGTGTAGAAATTATCCGGGAAATTCACAAAGTCCTTACCAGCGGAACCTATGATGGGAACAGATATATCGAAAACGAGGAACGTCCGGGCGAATTTAAAAAACACGATTATGTTACTGGACTACATGAGGTTGGTTCATCCACAGAGGATGTTGAAAGCGATTTGATAGAGCTGATTAACGAGATTAACGAATACGGTGGCAATGATGTTTTGAAAGCAGCTAGCTACCTTCACGCCAAGTTTGAGTTTATCCATCCGTTCGCAGATGGTAATGGCAGGGTAGGTAGAACACTACTCAACTATTATTTGATGATCAATAACCACCCGCCGCTCATCGTATATGACGAGGATAAACGACTTTATTATGAGTCATTGCAAAAGTACGACGAGGACGAGGAACTGTCCGCCTTGAATGAATTTTTCAAATATCAAGTCGAAAAGACATGGGAAAAAGCAATGGCTCTTGCAAACCATGTGAAGCAGGAGCGCAAAGGATTGTCTGATTTTATGTAGAGCATGTAAGTCACCGGGGAGTTACCATAATCCCGGGATCAACCGGTATTTGGTGTGGGCCGCATACTGCTCATAATCGGGCAGCTTCTTGAGCAGGGTTTTATCCTCCAGCCAGGTGCGGGTGACAAATAAAGCCACCGTTAATAAGGTGGGTATTAGGGCCCAGAGTGATCCCAGGGCGATCGGGGTGGCCAGGTTGTAAACGATCATCCCTACATACCCAGGGTGGCGCACGTACTGGTACGGTCCGCCGTTGCATACCGTCTGACCGCGCTCAAACTGGATCCGCACGGCGGTGGAGAAGAAGTGGTTGACGGTCATGGCCCATAAGATTGTAAAATTGCCCAGCAGGTAAAATGCCAGGCCTCCCCAGTGCCATCCAGCCGACAACTCCTGCGACCATCCCCACCTGATATCCAGCCCCGCGATTAGAAAGGAGAGCAACCACGGGATAACCATTAGCCCACTCAAAGCGGGATCCCATTTCTCAACGTTCTCCTGCTTGCGGCCGCGTTCGGCGATCAAATCCGCCGGCATGAAAATAGCGTTGATAATTACCGACACTACAGTCGCGGCCAGGTACAGCCAGGCGTCATACCATTTGATGGTCCCCGCCGCGATGAACAATATTAGGGCGGTGATGATGATAAAAGTTACCACTCCCCCCATTCGCCGTAGGACGTCGCGCTTGAATTCCGGCGGGCTGTCAGCTAGTTTTCTCAGGTCTGCCATTTACATGCTCCCTTCGCATTGGTGAAAAAGTATTCTGAAAAGGTTGTGCATCCAGCATATCACATAGATTATTTCTAACTATTACCGCAAACTTATATGGGAATTATAACATAATATGCTAATCGTTTGAATAAATAAAGGGGCAGCGCTCCCACGGTGGCTTCTGAATCGGGGTGTGAAGCAGCTCGTCATTGTCTATAAGAAGTCCTTTAAAAACTTTTCAAATTATGAACTGGAAAAGACGGTGGTAAAAAAACGGTTGGCCTTGTTTGTGTTACTGAGAAAAGCAGGCAATAAACGTTCTTAAGTAAAAACCTTGTCACTGTGTTAGGTGTTTGGCTATATGGGGAGGATTTAAAACAACCTTGCCAATATAAAATAAGGACTGGTGACAAGTATTAAATAACTAGGAGTGTATATTAAAATATTGTTTGACAAAAGGTAATATGTTACGTAATATAAAGGTAACATATTACCTGAAAGGGAGGGCTGAAAAAATGGATGAATTGGAACAAAAAGCTTATATTTTCGCATCAATATTTGCATTAGCAAA
>JAQUUV010000247.1 GCA_028693695.1 Syntrophomonas sp. | reverse complement strand
TATCCTTTACCACATAATAAGAATTGGTCTGTTCGCTTTCATCAGACCGCAGGGCATAAGGTTTAGGGAGGGAAGGAGCGTTCATGGTATTTAAAATATAGGCGCCTATCATAATTGTTATGAGGATTGAAAAAAACAACCAGATATATCGCCTGTTGATAGTTTCCATAAATAAATCCGCCTTTCCTTATTGTTAGTAAATATTCTGTGAAAAAGGCGGATTAATTATACTCGAAAATCAAGTTCGATTTTTCAAATTTAAGTCTACAGGTTGGTATCCCAGCTATCCAGGTAATTAATCTGTTCAGATGTTAATTCATCAATTTCAATACCGTCAGCCTGTAATTTCATATAAGCTACTTTTTTATCGATTTCTTCCGGGACATTATAGACATGGTTTCCTAATTTATCACGGTTTTGTATTACATACAGCAGCGACAGAGCTTGCAGCGAAAAACTTAAATCCATTACTTCGGCAGGGTGTCCATCTCCGGCGGCCAGGTTGACCAAGCGTCCTTCGGCCAGTAAATATAATCTGCGCCCATCCTCCATGACAAATTCTTCGATGTTATTCTTAAGAGTTCGGGTACTAACTGCTAGGGCATTCAAATCCGGTTTGGATATTTCAACATCAAAATGACCGGCATTCGCCATAATCGCGTTATCACCCATAAGTTGCATATGTTCTTTCCTGATTACATTGATGTTGCCTGTCACAGTAACGAAGACATCTCCACATTTAGCAGCTTCGTTCATGGACATTACCCGGAAACCGTCCATTATAGCCTCATTAGCCTTAATGGGGTCAATCTCAGTGATAATGACCTTGGCTCCCATACCTTTAGCGCGCAGGGATACCCCTTTGCCGCACCAGCCATATCCAACTACTACCACAGTTTTGCCGGCAACTACCAGGTTGGTAGTCCGGTTTATGCCATCCCATACGGATTGCCCGGTTCCATAACGATTGTCAAAAAGATATTTCATATAGGCATCATTGACTGCTATCATAGGGAATAATAGGGCGTTATCATTATCCATGGAGCGGAGCCTTACGATGCCGGTGGTCGTTTCTTCACACCCGCCAATGATTTTTTCTGCTTGCTCTTTTCTGTTCTTCAGCAGCGAAGTCACCATATCCGCGCCATCGTCTATAATGGCATCAGGGAGGCAGTCCAAGGCTTTTTCCAAGAAACCATGATATTCCTCAGCACTTTCGCCATGAATGGCAAAGACGGTAATTCCAGAGTCAACCAGGGCAGCCACCACGTCATCCTGCGTGGAAAGGGGATTGCTGGCACAGGCTATTACCTCTGCACCAGCTGCCTTCAAAGTTTGCAGCAGATAGCCGGTTTTGGCTTCCAGGTGCAGGCAGCATACGATAGTTTTCCCGTTTAGAGGTTGGCTTTTTTCAAATTCTTCTTTTAACATGTTTAAAACTGGCATATGGTTTTTAACCCATTCCAATTTATTATGACCCGACGGAGCCAGGGCTAAGTCTTTTATAATAGAGATACGTGAAATGGTATTGCACACCGACTGGTTCATTATAATTCCTCCCAATAAATTCTAGTATTATAAACGTAATTATAAACTAAGAAGCAAAAGCGGTAAAGGTCGCCCTTTCGATTGTTTTGCTTAGGGGCTATCAAAGAATAAACAAGGTAGAATACTCCGAGGATTTTTTGCACTAGACAAGGCGTCAAAGTGAAGTCATACTGGTGGTATGTCAAGCTTTGATAACGAAGTCTAGTGCGAAAAAGACCGGAGTAAATGACTGGTTTATTTTTTGATAGTCCCTCATTCGGATGGCATACAATATAATTGTCATGAGATAATATAGGTCAGTGACTTAGGAACATGGCGATGTCGGGGAGGGTATTGGATTGAGATTTTGGGTAAGTATTATCTTAATACTATTAGTTGATCAGCTTAGCAAGTTCTGGATAGCCAGCACCATGTTTATTGGTGATAGCAGAACAGTTATTGATGGCATATTGAGTTTGAGTTATGTTCATAACCGGGGGGCGGCATTTGGCATTATGCAGGGCCAATCATGGTTCTTTCTAATAATGGCCACTATGGTAGTCGCAGCCATGATTATTTATAACGTCAAATATGCCCCGCAGGCATGGCTGCAATATGCAACGGGACTCATCGTGGGTGGCTCTCTTGGCAACGTGATTGACCGCTGGTTTTATGGATCGGTGCGAGACTTTTTTAGTATTGGCTGGTTCCCGGTTTTCAATGTAGCTGATATGGCCATCGTCACCGGCGGGGCTTTGCTGACGCTGTACATATTGTTAAATGATACTACCCCGGAACTAAAGCCGTGAATAACATAGCTACTACCACAATTTAATGCATTGCCTTGTTTTCATTTCCACACTTCATCCGCCAGTTCCTGGATTTCCTTTTTCCGTTTATCAGTGTTTTCCCGGGCAATTGTCCACTGGTTATTATCAAAGACCATAAGATCTCCCTCGTGGGCATCATTTGGGATATCGCTGCGCATAATAGAATTCATTGAGCCTTCAATTTCCACGATGGCGTAGTCACCCTCAAAGCGGTCAATAATCCCTTTCCTCATCATCATTACCTCCTCTGGCTTACCTGTATATCTTTACCGTCAGTTGTAAAAACAATAGTGCCAACCTGGTCGGTTCTAAAAACCTTGATCCCGGCATTACTTAGCCTGGTTAAAGTCTGGGGGTGGGGATGTCCATATTGATTGTTCTTACCCACCATTATAACCGCATATTGCGGTGCTGCTGCCTTAAGAAATTTGCTGCTGCTGGAACTATAGCTGCCATGATGACCAACTTTTAACACGGTAGACTTAATGTTTACTCCTGAGCTTAGGATCTGGGCTTCTGACTCTGTTCCAGCATCTCCGGCAAGTAAAAATGATTGGGAACCATATTCCAGCCTTATAACCCCGCTGTAATTATTCAATTCTTCATAAGAATCCTTAACCGGGGCTACGAAGCGGCAGTCAATTCCATCCAGAGGTAAGACAACTCCAGCTTTGGCCGTGGATATTTTTAAGCCCTTATTCTTAACAGCACTCAATACATCCCGAAAACTCTCGGTAGTATTGGTTGCTTTCGGCATGTAAATGCTTTTTACTGGAAAGCGGTTGATTACAGTATCCAACCCACCAATGTGGTCGGAATGGGGATGGGTTCCCACCACGATGTCCAGTTCTTTGACTCCCTGAGAGATCAGGTAATTTACCACCACATCACCATAATCATTTTCACCCGCGTCCACCAGCAT
>JAQUUV010000246.1 GCA_028693695.1 Syntrophomonas sp. | reverse complement strand
GCCGACAATGTTCTCCTGTCCCTTACAGCTTGTATTGGTATAATATACTTATAGAGGCTATCGCTGTCTTTATTAGACAAAGAAGTTAATGAAGAATACAATCATAATATATCGTGTGGAAGGGGAATGCTTTTTCATTGATTATCCTCATTTGACTTACTTAAAGATTTTTTAGTAATCTTGATAAGATCAATCCGTAATCCGTCCATTTCAATTACTTCGAAAGTCATTGAATCAGCAAAGATGCAGTCGCCTTCTTTAGGAATTTTCCCGAATTGGTTTATAACATATCCTGCTACCGTATTGTATTCATGGTCATCTTCAATAGATGCTAAGTCAATAAGCTCCCGGAGTTCGTCTAAAGGCATCCTACCGGCCACTAAAAAGCTTCCATCCGTCTGTTGTACAAAGTCAGGCTCTTCCTCGTCAAACTCATCTTGTATATCGCCTACCAGCTCTTCAAGCACATCTTCCATGGTAACAATTCCTACGTTGATTCCATATTCATCCACAACAACTGCCAGCTGTTGTTTTTCTTTTTGGAACTCATTAAGAAGTTGGTCAAGAGGAAGGTATTCAGGAATGAACATTATTTTCCTTAAAATGTTATCAATACTGCTTCCTTCTTCAAGATACAAAAGATCTTTAATATGAATCAAGCCAATTACTTTATCGGGCGTTTCATCGCAAAGCGGAAAACGGGTATGACCTGACTCTCGTGCAATTAACAAATTTTGCTCCAGGCTTTGCTGTTTAAACAAAAAAGCGGTATCCAAACGAGAAACCATCACGTCACATGCAACCATGTTCTCAAAATCGAAAACATTCTGTAAAAGCTTCTGTTCATTTTCTCCCATATGTCCACCCTGGTAGGATTGAGAAATCAGCATTTGGAGTTCTTCCTGGGTATGAGTTTTTTCAGCTTCACTAGCAGGCTCAATTTTTATAAGATTTAAGATTCTGTTAGCAGTTCCATTTAATAAAACTACGCCAGGGTAGAACAAAAAATAAAAGGCTCTCATTGGAAAGGCCATCGCTAAAGCTACTGATTCAGCTTTTTGAATTGCAATTGATTTCGGAGCTAGTTCTCCAAAAACGACATGAAGAAACGTAATCAATCCAAAGGAAATGATCACAGCTATAGTGTGAATCAAAGTGAGTGAGCTGATGCCCAGAAGAGTAAATAGGGGCAAAAGAAGAGATACAATTGCGGCTTCACCCAACCAGCCTAAACCCAAGCTGGCTAAAGTGATTCCAAGCTGACAAACGGAAAGATAGGCATCAAGGTGATCCAGGCCAAACTGAGCCATTTTGGCATTAGCGTCTCCTTCTGATGCCAGTTGGTGTATGCGGGTTGGTCGGGCTTTTACGTAGGCGAACTCAGCGGCTACAAACATACCATTTAACAAAACGAGGGCCAGGGCTAGGGCTAACTTTAGTAAAACAAATAAGTTGAACGATAAAGGGTCTTCCATTTAAAACAGTTCATTCCTTTCATTTCTTTAAAATCCCAAATTATTATGTCGTTGCATCTAATTAGTCGATGCCCCAGTCTTTTTATAAAGTATATCTCAAAACATCTAAATGACCAAACGCCAATTAATCTTGAATTCGGGTGGCCACTTTCGGAATCAGTGGTCGATTTCATAATAACATGCACTCTTAGATCAGGATTTTAACAACCTAGTGAATCAATTGATAGGCAAAAGCGACCCGATTTTAGGGAAAAGAAATATACATGGTGATAGACATTTGACCACCGATTAACGACCGTATTGACCACCGGAAGGAATTTTGAATGAAAATAGATTTTCCTCTTTTGAAATTGTCGAGCATAGTTATCCCAATAAGTGACAAACTACGCATGAGTATTACCAATCAGAAGGATAGGGCTTTATCAAAAGAGGTGAGTAACGAGATGTCCAATATTCTACCTTACTTAATATTAGGCTTATTGGCTGGCATTTTAAGCGGTCTGATCGGGATTGGCGGCGGTATCATTATAGTACCAGCTTTGGTATTTGTTTTTGGCATGACACAGCACCAAGCTCAAGGGACTACCTTAGCATTAATGGTACCCCCGGTAGGTTTACTTGCTGCATGGTCATATTATACGCGAGGGTTTGTGGACTTTAAAATTGCTGGTCTAATAATCGTCGGTTTTTTTATAGGCGGTCTGGTAGGGGGCAAAATAGCGGTAGGATTATCTAGTTCCATTCTGCAAAAAGTTTTTGCACTGGCATTATTTTTTATTTCAATAAAGATATTCTTCGGCAAATAATTTAGATGGAGATGATAAAGAAGTGGGTTCCAGACTCAATGGCTTGATGAATAAACCCCAGGTTAGAAAAGCTATTGAAGACATCTTGGGCGATGTCTTCCCCCAAAAAGATATGCAGCGTTTGGATTGTGACATACATTGTGATGGGCTGGAAGATAAAATATATTACTTAAAGAGTCCTTTGAATTCTGTTCAAGGGACTCTTTTATCATACTTCTATCACAATTACTGCTTATTATTAATGTAGCCATAGGCAGAAAAATGTTTGAAACTAAGCGAGGCTTGTTACAATATAAGGACGGGATGGCAAAATAGGGGGTGGTTTGTTTGGGTAATGCTAGAATCCTCATCGTTGATGATGAAGAATTAATCAGGGATTTGATTAAGGAGTATATAAGCCTGGAGAATTTTAGCGCCGATGAGGCAGCAGATGGCAGAGAAGCAATAGAGCTTTATAAACAAAACAGCTATGCGCTGATTATTTTGGATGTTATGATGCCTAAAATGGATGGTTGGAGTGTGTGCAGGGAAATACGCAAGACGTCTCAGGTACCCATCATAATGTTAACTGCTCGAGGAGAAGAATATGATAAACTTCTGGGATTTGAATTGGGGATTGATGATTATATAGTCAAACCCTTCAGCCCCAAAGAGCTCCTGGCTCGCATGAAAGCCATTATACGCAGAAGTGCAGCGCTGAGTGAACCAAATGATTATGTCAACTTTGAAGGTTTGACTGTTGATTTCGACTCCCACAATGTCTATGTTAACGATAAACTGGTTAGTCTTACTCCCAAAGAATACGAACTGCTCAGTTTTTTTGCCCAGAATACCAATCGGGTATTTTCCCGGGAACAGCTGCTGGATTTGGTATGGGGATATGATTTCATGGGCGATAGCAGAACCGTGGATACTCATGTGAAAATGCTGCGCGAAAGTCTGGGAGACTATAGAAAATATATAGTAACTGTTTGGGGTACGGGTTATAAATTTGAAGCTGGGGG
>JAQUUV010000245.1 GCA_028693695.1 Syntrophomonas sp. | reverse complement strand
CGTGCGAAGGGCGGGAGCCATTCATACCCTTGATTCGATCAATCACCTGTTTTTAATGAGTCAAATGATCATACCCGGGTCGATTTACTGGAATCTGGGTATTGGTCGAGAAAAGGGAGAAGTTGAGAATGATATGGAAGGTATGCAGACCATGCAGGTGCTGGGGGAAAATATGGCCTGGCTACTTAAAAAGGTTAAAAGCTAGGCATGAGCGGAGACATTAATTTTGAGGAAATGAAAGAAGAGTATCTTAGCTCTACGTCTTCAGTATGAAGCTTGTTGATTCGGACAATAGGATTATTGACGATAAGTTCAGTGATATCGTTAGCTATATTCATGTCAACGCTCCTTTGCAAGAACTTTCATGTCCTGCGGTACATCCGTAGCAGTGGTTATTAAAAGAGATTTCAAAAAAAACAGTTAGATTACTGCGCTCAATGATCTTTTTATGTAAAAGACTCAATGCTCTCACCAGATAACGGAAATCCGGATTTAATTCTGGCGCGCCTCCGGTGATATCAATCTTCAGAGGACTCCCAGGGGAGTTCCTTTACCGAGATGGCGATTACCTCTGTTCCGAGGCGGTCTTTACGGTTGTTAATGACTATTTGGGTCGACCGGTACCAGCTGAAGATGTAAAAATGGCATCCGGTTTTCCAGTGGGAATGGGCAAAGCCGGCTGCGCCTGTGGAGCCCTTTCTGGTGGGGTAATGGCTTTGGGACTTAAATTCGGCCGTACGCAACCTAAAGGAGAAATGCCAGATATGTTCAGGGTATCAAAGGAACTGCATGATGAGTTTAAGAAAAAGCTTCGCAGCACTTGCTGCCGGGTATTGATCAAGAAGTTTGAATTTGGCAGTTCTGAGCACCTTACCCAGTGTATTTATATTACCGGTCAGGTTGCTGAAATGGTGATGGGAAAGATCTTGCTTGCAGAAAGACCTGGTCAGGATTCCTGATTACTTTTGGATGGTAATGAAAAATAGTTTGCTCACCACCCTAGAAAAATGTGATGTTTTTATTTGCAAATCGGCTTGATTATATCAAAAAATATTGATATAATCGATGCATGGATAATGTGAAGATTTCTCAAGCACTGAGTGACCCTATTCGTTATAAAATTCTGATGATGCTGGTACGCAGCGATAATGCGTGCTGTCCAGTTATTAGTAATAGTGCTGGAGAATCTCCTGTGGGATTATGTAATTGTGAGATTATGAACGAACTCAGCATGATTCAATCGCGGGTTTCCTACCACATGAAGGAACTGGTTGAAACCGGTTTAGTTAATGAAGAACCGCGGGGGAAGTGGAAGTATTATTTTGCCAATAGCAAAAAAATGCTGGATTATGTTGATCAATTGAAGCGGGATTTTAATTTAGAGTAGATCATCGGTTGCTATTTTTTGGGTGGCAACACATCAAAAAAAGTTGATGAAATATCGTTCCCCCGGCCGCGAAAAAAACTGTATGAAATAATAGTGAAAGTAATCTAAGGAGACAACTAATAAAATTAGGAGGGATTAATAATGGCAGAAGACATTAGAGAAGTAGTCCGGCAGAAGTATGCTCAAGCAATAACCCTTAAAACAGGGTGTTGTGGGGATGGAAAATCAAGCACTAGTTGTTGTTGTTGTGGAGACCCACTAAATAAGACTGATATTATCACCAGTGATTTATACCAATCAGGGGATATGGAAGGCCTACCGGAAGATATGGTGGCCGCATCTTTCGGTTGTGGAAATCCTACCTTGCTGGCCCAATTGCATCACGGGGAAGTGGTGTTAGATCTGGGGAGCGGGGCCGGGCTGGATGTACTCTTATCAGCCAAGCGGGTAGGTCCTCAGGGAAAAGCCTATGGCCTGGATATGACCGATGAAATGCTATCTGTGGCCAGAGATAACCAAGCCAGATCAGGCATTAATAATGTTGAGTTCCTGAAAGGACACATCGAGGAGATTCCCTTGCCTGACGGCACGGTAGATGTGATTATTTCTAATTGTGTAATTAACCTATCAGCTGATAAAGATCAAGTTTTTAAAGAAGCTTACCGGGTATTGAAGCCGGGGGGCCGACTGGCGGTAGCGGACATTGTGCTAACCAAACCATTACCCTTAAAAATCCAACAGGATCTTATGGCATGGGCTGGTTGCGTGGCAGGTGCACTCATGATGGATGAATACCGAGAGAAACTGATATCAGCTGGTTTTAAAGGTGTTGATCTGGAAATTACCAGATCTTATGACCTAGCCAGTCTTGAAGAGAAGGCATTGCTCCCCGACCTATCTGTAAACGAATCGCAGGATATAAATGGGTCGGTGGTTAGTGCCTTCATCCGAGCGAGAAAATAGTATTTTTTGTAATACTAATTACCTTTATTAATTAGCGTCCACAACTGGAAAAGGATTGAGAAAGTGCATGTCAAGTTAGTCAGTCTTACCTAATTTAAGTATTAAAAAGGTTGACAAGAATTGGGACAAATAGTAGCGTGAAAATAACCAAAAAACAGAAATTAGTTTGCTAGGCCAAAGGCCAGAAGGATATCACGCTTATGAACATCGACAATAACATGGAGGGTGAATCAATAATTGGCCATTGGGGTCGGTATTATAGTCCGCCTGGCTCTGCTTGAATTATAAATTGGAATCCGATACCTGTAGTGCAGAGGTACCGGGAGGCAGGACTGTTTGATTAGGGAGGTTTTACATGTGTGATTGGAATCCGATGGGGTATTTAAAATTTGAAAAGGAAAGAAGTCAACCGGCCATTGACCTAGTTATGCGCATCAGTCACCATAATCCGGAAAGCATTTTAGATATAGGTTGCGGCCCGGGTAACAGCACCAGGATACTATACGATAGATGGAAAAATGCCCGGATAACCGGCCTGGACAACTCTCCAGCTATGTTGGAAAAAGCTAAGAATACGAATAAGTTGATTAATTGGATACTAGGCGATGCCAGCGGAGATTTATTGCAGTTGGGCAAATTTGATTTGATATTCTCTAATGCCGCATTTCAGTGGATACCTGATAATGAAATCCTGATAAACCAGTTGTTTAATATGCTAAACCCTAATGGGGTTCTGGCAGCGCAGGTACCTTATATGGAAGAAATGCCGATAAGTAAAGTTATTAACGAGGTAGTTAATCGAGCAGATTGGGCTAGGTATTTTGCCAACTTATCTAGCCCTTACAAAATGAACCCTCCGGACTTTTATTACGATGTTCTTGCCAGCTTCGGGACCGAGATTTATCTGTGGGAAACAAGGTATTTTCAGATTATGAACAGCCA
>JAQUUV010000244.1 GCA_028693695.1 Syntrophomonas sp. | reverse complement strand
CTCCTGAAGGTAGATCCAGGTGCATGAGGGCATCTATCGCCCGAGGATTAGGATCGAGTATGTCGATTAAACGCTTGTGGGTTCTCATTTCAAACTGTTCGCGAGAATCCTTGTTCACATGCGGCGAACGCAAAATGGTATAAATCTTTTTCTCAGTCGGCAAAGGTATCGGCCCTGAGACGCTAGCCCCATTTTTTCTCGCAGTATCAACAATCTTCTGTGATGATTGATCCAGGAGCTTATGGTCGAATGCCTTTAATCTGATTCTTACTTTCTGTTGGCCATTCACTCGTATTAAACCTCCTTAGACTGGGGTTATTTTAGTACACGCGCCCTAGCGTTTTGTAGCAAAGGACGCTGCCATCCTTTGCTTTTGGCTAACTAACCTTAAGCTTCGCTGATACTGATAACTACGCCAGAGCCCACAGTTCTTCCACCTTCACGAATAGCAAATCTTAGTCCTTCTTCTATAGCTATCGGGGTAATCAGGTCGATGGTCATATCGATGTTGTCGCCTGGCATTACCATCTCTACTCCTTCGGGTAACTGAATGACTCCGGTTACGTCCGTCGTGCGGAAGTAGAACTGGGGTCTGTATCCGCCGAAGAACGGGGTGTGTCTTCCGCCTTCTTCTTTGGACAGCACGTAAACCTGGCCTATGAAATGGGTCAATGGCTTGATGCTGTTCGGCTTTGCAAGTACCATGCCTCTTTCTACATCTTTTCTGTCCAGGCCTCTTAACAGGGTACCTACGTTATCTCCTGCTTGTGCATAGTCCAGCAGTTTTCTAAACATTTCTACACCGGTTACTATATGTTTTCTAACTTCTTCTCTCATTCCGATTATGGCTACTTCTTCCCCGACTTTTACCTGACCTCTTTCTACTCTTCCAGTTACCACGGTTCCTCTTCCGGTAATGGTGAATACATCTTCTATCGGCATCAGGAAGGGTTTGTCGGTTGCTCTCTCGGGTACAGGAATGTATGCGTCTACTTCATCCATAAGCTGCCATATACGTCCGCACCATTCGCAGTCTTTGCTGCCGCATCCGCAAGCCATAACTTTAGTGGCTGATCCCATGACCACTGGGATGTCGTCTCCAGGAAATTCATAGGTGCTCAGGAGTTCTCTGATTTCCATTTCTACCAGTTCCAGCAGTTCATCATCATCAACCAGGTCAATTTTGTTCATGAATACTACCATATAGTGTACTCCTACCTGTCTGGACAGCAGGATGTGCTCTCTGGTCTGGGGCATGGGGCCATCCGCTGCTGATACTACTAATATGGATCCGTCCATCTGGGCTGCTCCGGTTATCATGTTCTTGATGTAATCCGCATGACCCGGACAGTCTACATGGGCATAGTGTCTAGTTTCGGTCTGGTACTCTACATGGGCAGTGTTGATGGTAATGCCTCTTTCTCTTTCTTCGGGTGCTTTGTCTATCGAATCATAGCTGGTGGCTACGGCTCCTCCTACTTTCGACAGTACCAGGGTTATTGCCGCTGTCAGGGTCGTCTTGCCATGATCAACGTGTCCTATCGTACCAATGTTTAAATGGGGTTTACTCCGTTCATATTTCGCTTTTGCCATATCTTTTCACCTTTCCTCTCTAAGCTTTCATTAATTATTTTGCTACCGGCGAACCATACCTTTTCCCTACTATTTCTTTGCTCTTGGACCCGGGCACCTCAGCATAATTTTTAAGTTCCATCGAGAAGGTCGCCCGACCCTGACTAGCTGACCTAAGATGGGTGGCATAACCGAAAGTCTCTGCCAGAGGTACAGTACCCTTGATAATTCTGTTATCCCTGTTTTCTTCAAACCCCATTACCCTGCCCCGACGAGCGTTGAGGTCTGATATTACATCACTCAGGTATTCTTCCGGTGACATAATCTCTAAATCCATAATCGGTTCCAGAAGAACCACCTGCGCCTTACTCAAGGCATCTTTAAAAGCCATATTAGCCGCTACCTTAAATGCTTGCTCAGATGAATCAATTTCGTGGTAGGAACCTCCCCGAAGTTTTATTTCAATATCATCCACCGGGTATCCAGCCAGTATACCGGCCTGCAATGCTTCTCTGACCCCAATCTCAATCGCAGCGATGAATTCTTTGGGAATTATTCCGGGTGGCGCCTGATCCAGAAACATCTTACCCTGTCCCTCCGTTAAAGGATTGACTTCCAGGATAACATGAGCATATTGACCATGTCCCCCGGTCTGTCTTTCAAACCTGGCTTCTGCTAGGGCTGACCTACTAATGGTTTCTTTGTAGGCTACCTGGGGCTTGCCTACATTGGCATTAACCTTGAATTCCCTTAAAAGGCGGTCAATAATGATCTCCAGGTGCAATTCTCCCATTCCAGAAATAATAGTCTGCCCCGTTTCTTCATTATATCCGGCCCTAAAACTAGGGTCTTCTTCCGCTAAACGCCTTAAACTTTCTCCTATCTTATCTTGATCAGCCTTGGTCTTGGGCTCAATGACTACATCAATGACAGGTTCTGGAAATTTCATGGATTCCAATATTATCCTGCGATCCACGGAGCATAGAGTTTCTCCGGTAACCGTCTCTTTAAACCCAACTCCAGCTACGATCTCCCCGGCTCCTGCTTCTTCTATCTCTTCCCGGTGGTTCGCATGCATTTTTAAAATCTTGGTCACGCGCTCATTTTTATCTTTTACGCTGTTATAAATCTGAACACCTACCTTGATCTTACCGGCATAAATTCTAAAATAGGTAAGTTTTCCAACATAAGGGTCAATAGCTATTTTAAATGCCAGGGCACATAGCGGAGCATCTACGTCCACAGGAATAATAGTTTCTCTGCCAGTCTCCACTTCAATCCCGGTTATAGGCGGTATATCCAGTGGCGATGGCAGGTAATCAACCACAGCATCTAAGAGCATCTGCACCCCCTTATTTTTAAAGGAGGAACCACATAATACTGGCACTAATAAGTTATCAATAGTTTGCTTTCTCAAAGAACAATTTATTTCCTCAGCGGAAATAAAGTTTCCGTCCAAATACTTTTCCATAATACTGTCATCATGCTCGGATAGTTTATCCAGCAACCGCTCCCGATAGCCTTCAGCTTCTTTCCGCTCAATATCATCCAGTTCTCTTTCCAAGTATTTGTCGCCTGCGCCATCTTCAAAAACATAGGCTTTCATTTTTATAATATCAATCACCCCAGCAAATGCTTCCTCGCTTCCCAGAGGAATTTGTATCGCTACTGCATTGCTGCATAGATTTTTATTAATCATATTTATAGCCCTTAGAAAATCCG
>JAQUUV010000028.1 GCA_028693695.1 Syntrophomonas sp. | reverse complement strand
CCACCGTGAGATAACTCCAGATAAAGGATATCGCCGGTATTGCTTTGACCGTAGTCAGTCATCCCAACTACTGCTTCTTCCCCATTGACCTTTATCCAAAAATCATTGGTGTCATAGTAAAGATTCTCGGGTATATCGTATTTTTTACATTGCATTGCGTTTCCTCCCGTCAGTAACCAGCAAGTCAAGAACCGTCCCCACTTGCCCTTTTCTTTCCATCAAGAATACACCTTCGGCAATCTTTATTTTTCTATCAGGGTGCCTCCGACCTGGCATTCCCAGCCATTCATCTGCAGTGAACCTTTGATAAATCTCATTTGATTTATCAATTAGTTGCCGATCAGGTACCATGGGCTCTAACTCTCTCCATTGCTTTTTGAACTCATCTATAAGCCGCGAGGTTAAATCAGCATAAGGTACGGAACCATTCACCCAATCATTTAGGGTAGTCATATTAGCTTGCATGGCCTGGCGTAAATGCTCACGGAATTGCGGATTAGGCACTTTTAAAATATTGCTCATGATTGCATAATCAAAATCTAATAGAATATTGCCAACATAGGCTACACCATCCCCAACATCCCCACAGGCATTTCCAGAGCACTTTCTTCCTGCGGCAGCTATATCTGCGGGAGCCTTGATCTCCGCCGGAACACCGTACTGCCGATACACTGAAATAGCCGGTTGTAAAAATTTTTCGTAATATCGGCAGCGCCGTAACGGTAGTTGGGGATTATCCCGTCTGAGGACTAATTGAAAAAAAACTTGCCGATTATCCAGATATACTACTCCGCCGCCGGTCTCGCGCCGAAATATCGGAATACCCTGTTCCTCGCAGTATCCCTGGTTTATTTCCTGATCCAGGTCATCGTGTAAGCCCAAACACACATATGGAGTAGAGGGATAGCAGATTATCAACCCTTCGCGGCCCAGGTGGGCCATAGCATGATAATAGCATTGGGACTCCCACCAACTCACCGCCCCCAGGTTGTATAAATCCACTACCACCAACCCTTTCGTTTCCTTCTACCTTCTTACGTCTTGTTTTAGAATATCTCGTCTCCACTCTTAAACCCTAAGCCAGGATGATTATCGAAACGTACCACCCCTACTACTGCTTTGTCACCTACAGCCTTTTTAACTAATGCAGTACCCTCGATGCCAAAGCCAGCGCATAATTCAATTGCGCCTATTCCCTCATCAACCAGTTCTTTAGCCGCTTTAGCGGCCATAGCATAATCCTTGACTCCTACTACGGTTAATTCAACTACTGGAGTCTCGACCACCGCCCGGTTTTTCTGGTAATCCGCTTCGGGCGCTACAAATATAAACCCCGCTTTTAATGCTGCCATTCCATCCAACTCCTTTCAATTTAGAGAAACGAGAGACTAGTTAACCCATTGCTTCAAGTATCAATTGACTGAGATCCATAACCTTTACCGGCAATTTGGCTTCGCGTATAGCAGTAGTCAGCATCTGTTCACATTGCTGACAAGCTGAGACTATGATAGTTGCACCGGTAGCCTTAATTTCTTCAGCTCGAAGATGGGCTATTTTAGAGGCTACATCCGCGTCTACGCTTTGAAGATTGCCACCTCCTCCGCAGCATAGGGAAGCTTGGTGGTGGTGTTGCATTTCTACGAATTTAATTCCTGGAATGCTGTTTATTATTTCCCGGGGGGCATCATAAATACCGCTGTTTCTGCCCAGATCGCAAGGATCATGATAGGTAACAACCTCATCCAACTCGTTTAATTCAATTTTGCCTTCTTTAATCAACCTGGCCAGGTACTCAGTGGTATGCAGAACCTCCAGCTCATATCCTGCTAAAGCTTCTTCACTATCATGTTTCCAAACATGATAACAGGAGGCGCAGCTGGCAATCAGAGTATGAATCTCGAATTCCTTGATCTTGTCAACATTGTGTTTTATAAATTGCTTTGAGTCATCAACAAACCCGGAACCAATCAGAGGAAAACCACAGCACCATTCTTCACCGCCCATAGTGGTAAAATCAACTTCTGCTTCAGTTAATATCTCCGCCACGGCTAGCGGAATCTGAGCTGCTTGGGGAAAGAAAGCAGAAACACAACCTACGAAATAGCACACATCGGCCCCTGCCCGCGGTTCTAGTTGTTCAGGCTCATCCAGATCCTGGGCCCATTCCAACCGGTCAGCATTATCAAAAGTGGTAATATTTTTATTGGCCAGCAGATTGTCTCTAATAGCATCATAAGCTTTAGGCTGTTTACCCAGATCTGCAATACGCTTACGCAAATCCAGCCACAATTTCCTAGTATCGATAGATGTTGAACACTCATTGGCACAGGCTCCGCACAGGGTACATTGTGACAAACGTTTGACAAAGTCATCGGTTATAGGACTGGTTTGCTTTTTGGAAAATATATCCCGGGCCATGCTTATCTTACCCCGGGGCGCAGCAGACTCCCACCCTACGACCTGGTATACTGGGCAAGCACTGCGGCAGTAACCGCATCTGCCGCAAATCAAGGCTTCCTTTTCCAATGTACTGTACAGCTTATCTGATTCTTTACTCATCGGTTACCACCCCTTTCCAAAAACTCTTCTTACCCCGGCTAAAACATTCATACCTAAGGAATAGTTAAATGGATTCAACATAAGGGGGGCACGATAAACCTTACCGGGATTCATGATTCCCTTGCTGTCCATAGCCTGTTTTCTTTTTCTTAGTTCGCCCAGTTGGGGCGGCTGGTGGATTCGGCCTATCATCGGTGAATTCCATAATCCAACTCCATAGGGGTTACCCCCATACCGATGACCAATATCGTGAATCTTCTTTACCAGGCTAAGATTAATGATATATTTAATAGTTTGAGTTTCATCAGCATAGAAGGTAGTCATGACGGTGGCATATTCAGGAGTAACCACATGTCCATAAGAGAATAAATTTAATCCATATCCCCGGGCCATCTTCTGCACATCTTCCAAGTAGGCAGGCAGCCCTTTTATCGGCAGCCATACTTCAGCACCTAAAACTGATGGCCCACCCCTTTTAAGTTTTAAGGCTTTAAATCTTTCCTCCCATTCCAGTTCAGCACTTTCCTGGGGTATAGGATTAACAAGCTTGTTGGCGACGGCCAGACTATCAATAATCTCCTGGGCCTGTTTCAATTCCTCATCTGAACCCTCATAATCAATACCGATAATACAACCAATATCCATGTTGGCCGGTGAAAATCCCAAGGCTTTCATAGCTTTTAAACATTCCTGATCAGAAAAATGCATATTATAGGGTACAACCGGGGCATCAATTATAGTTTTCATAGTATCAAGCATTTTCCTGGCATCAGGTAGTTGTAGTAAAAAGTGTTTCATATTAGTAAGTTTGCGTACTTCCACTTCCAACTGGGTAATAATCCCCAGAGTTCCCTCTGAAGATACAAACCAGTCCAGAGCAGGATTTGTTTCCTGGGAAACCTTTTTGATTGACCCATCAGGTAATACTACTTCTATGGACTTAACCTGGGAAAGAAGACTACCGTATTTCATGCTTCCAATACCATAACCCATCATACAAAACCATCCACCAATGGTGGCAGCTGGCGCACTGCTGGGAAAGGATTTCGGTGCCAACCCTTGGTTATTTAAAAACTCATCCAGTTCGCTCCAGGTGGTACCAGCTTTAACTGTAACTGTCATCCCCTCCTCATCAAGTCCAACAATACCCTTGATAAGGTTAAGGTCCATCAATATTCCGCTTTTAGTAGGTACCGAATTAAAGTAAACAGTAGAAGCCCCAGCTCGAGGAGTTACCGGAATATTATTAGCAAAAGCTGTTTTCATTATCGCAGCGACCTCTTCGGTATTGGAGGGTCGCACTACAATATCCGGAAGGGTTTTGATTAACATATTGGCAAGTATTGCTGGTACCGGCGCCAAATCGCGTGCATACAAAGACCGTTCAAACATCGAATCTGTGGCGCGGTCACCATATTTCTCCAGCATTTTTTGTACTATTTCTTTATTCACCAGTAATTCCCCCTAACATGGGTCTATTGAGCATGCTTAGCCATCTCTTCTTTAACAAAATCGATAGCCTTATCACCGTGCAGCAGGTTAGCTTCCACATCAGCCATATTGGCCGGCTCCATAACTGCTATCCATCCCTGTCCATAAGGATCTTCATTCAAAGGTTTGGGTACTGAAGCCAGGTCTTTATTAACGTCAACAATCTTTCCAGTTACTGGCACAGCAATCTTCCCGGCCCATTTTCCTGATTGCATTGAACACAAGTTCTTCCCTGCTTCCATATCCTTGCCTACCCGTGGAACTCTGACAAAGGTTATTTCACCAGCCAGTTGTTGCATAAAGTCGGTAATACCTATTCTCACCTGGTTTCCTTCTATTTTCACCCAGGCATGGTCGATAGTGTAATAAAGTTCATCAGGAATTTCATATTTATCTACTTTAGCCATGGTTTTTTATAACCCCCTTTCTCATTTTATTAACGTCTATATTTGAAAAAGTTTTAGCCGCATTATAAGAACTACGTACTAACGGTCCGGCATTAACTTCCACAAACCCCATATTATAGCCCATTTTTTGCAGCATCTTAAAGGTATCCGGGTGCACATACTCAACTATGGGATGATGGTTAGGAGAAGGACTAAGGTACTGACCCAGAGTTAGAATGTTACAGTTAACCTTCCGCAAATCCTCCATGACTTCGATAACATCCCCGTTAGTTTCCCCCAAACCCAGCATTAAACCAGATTTGGACAATATATCTCTTCCTGATTCACTGACCCGGTGCAATAGCTCCAGGGAACGGCTATATATAGCCTGTGGTCTAACGGAAGAATATAGCATGGGAACAGTTTCTACATTGTGATTTATAACATCGGGTCTAGCATCCACCACCATTTGTAAAGCATCCATACTTCCCTGAAAATCAGGGATTAGCACTTCAATGGTAGCTTCCGGTACTAGGGCGCGGATCGCTCTAATCGTAGCAGCAAAATGCCTGGCACCTCCGTCAGCCAGATCATCCCTGGTAACCGAGGTTACTACTACATGCTTCAATCCCAATTGCCGAGTAGTTAATGCTACGGCTTGCGGCTCGCCCGGATCGACGGTTGATGGACGCCCATGAGTAACGGCACAAAACCTGCAATTTCGGGTACAAACATTGCCCAGGATCATAAAGGTACAGGTTTTATTAGCAAAACACTCCCCGATATTTGGGCAGTCAGCGCCTTCACAAACGGTATGGAGATGGCCTGAATCCAGCAGCAGTTTCATTCTGTCCAGAGCTTCAGCTTCAGGGACCTGTACGGTTAACCAATCCGGTCTATCCATCTTGAGCATCTGCTACCATCTCCTTAACTTTCTCGATACTAATGTCTTCCAGAACTAAATCGAATACTTGGCTTAATTGACTGCGCATTTCCCGCCTTACTAAGGCTATATCCACTGGATAATCAAGGATTTTCTCCATGGAGGTTACCCCCAGGGTGGAAATTCCGCAGGGAACAATGAATGAAAAATGGCGCAGATCGGGGCAAACATTCAGCGAAACCCCGTGCATGGTAACCCAATGTTGGACGCCTATACCTTCAGCGCCTATTTTAGCCTCTCCTGCCCAAACCCCGGGATACTCCTCTTTCCGACCAGCCTCTATACCGAAAGATGCCAGGGTACGAATCAACGTTGTCTCCATCTGGTGGGCATATAAATGTACATCACGCCCAAACCCATTAAGATTTAGAATCGGATAACAAACTAGCTGACCCGGCCCGTGGTAAGTGATGTCCCCACCCCGGTCGGTTTCGTATATCCTGATCCCTTGCTGCTCCAAAAACTGATCATTAACCAGGATATGCTCGAACCCGCCACGTCTTCCTACGGTAAAGCAGGGATGATGTTCCAAGAAAATTACTATATCTGGTATGGTCCCATGCCTACGGGCATAATTAAGAGACTTCTGTAATTTAAAGATCTTACCGTATTCTTCAGTACCTAGTTCCAAACAGTATCCTTTCCTGGTCACATCATCATCCCCTGTAAACTAAAACTTAATCTTCGAACTCTTCAACAGCTCTTAGCACCGTAGTTACACCATAAGACATGGAAGGAGAACCACCGAATGCAGTTGCTACACCAATTACTTCTAATATTTCATCACGGTTAGAACCTTCTTTTAAAGCAAGCTGAGTATGAAGAGTCATACAATATTCACAGCGAGTAAATAAGGCTATTCCAAGTGCGATTAATTGTTTGGTTTTCGAATCTAATTCGCCGTCAACATATGCTGCTTGGTCCGTGTGTAAAAATGCTTGATAAATTTCAGGGGCTTCCTCCGCTATTTTCCCAATGCCTTCCCACATATCATCCAATATTTGATTCGGATCTTTTACCATTACTTATTCCTCCTTATAATTTCGCACTTATTGTTTTTGTCAATTTTTAATTAGATAAAAATCTTTTGAGGATTTTCAATTAACTTAATCAACACGGCCAGCCATTCAGCCCCTGGCGCTCCATCAATGATGCGATGGTCAATAGATAAGGAGAGTCCCATCATAGGCCGGACCACAACCTCACCCTTAACCACTACCGGTTTATCTATAGTTCTTCCTATTCCCAAAATAGCTGATTCGGGTGGATTAATGATGGGCGTAAACCAATCTACCGAACCGTAACCGCCCAAGTTGGTGATAGTGAAGGTTGCACCGCTCATTTCATCCGGCTCCAGCTTATTCTTGCGGCCACGTTTGGCTAAATCGTTGATTTCTGCATTTACCTCAGCTAGTTTTTTACCATTGGCGTTTCTAATTACGGGTACAATCAAGCCGTCAGGAACAGCCACTGCCATACCTATATTAATGTCCTTAAGGGTTTTTACCTCGTCACCATCCAGAGTTATGTTGACAATAGGATTGATCTCAATCGCTTTTGCTACGGCTTTGGTCAGCAGGGCAGTAACTGATATTTTATCTTTATCTTTCGCACCCTCATTAATAGTTTTACGCAGGGTAAGTATCCCCGACATATCAACACTTACATGTTCGGTTACCTTAGCATTGCTGGTCCAACTAGCCAGCATGTTTTCACCGATGGCTTTTCTCATGCCTTCGTATGGTTGAACTTTTATGGTGGGACGCTCGTCACCCGGGCCTTCCTCGATGGCTTTTTCAACGTCTTCACGAGTTATCCGGCCATCAGGGCCAGTTCCGCTAATACGGGTATAATCAACCCCGTTGTCCTCTGCTAGTTTCCGGGCTGCCGGTGAAATCTTAACCTTTCCGCCTGGAGCAGCAGCTGCTGCCGGTGCCGCATCACCCGCAGCAGCCGGACCTGCCGCCAGGATCGCAGAGATATCCTCACCCGCTTCGCCTAATACGCCCATCAAACCACCTACGGGTAGTTTGGTTCCTTTAGCAGATATAATCGTTAATAATGTTCCATCAGCCGGAGATTCCACTTTATTAGTAATTTTGTCGGTCATTACCTCGACCAGAGCTTCCCCTTTTTTAACACTGTCGCCTTCTTTTTTAAGCCACTTGCCCAGAGTACCCGTCTTCATGGACAGGCCCAGTTTGGGCATTATAATTGGTGTTGCCATTTAGTTTTCCTCCTTTAACCAGTGTAGATTTTTTAGTGCTTGTTCGCCTTGCGAATAACCCTTGGCTACCGCCTGCCGTAAAGCCAGTCGGGGATCTACCACCCGAGGTCCATCAAAGGTGAGTTTAATCGAGACTTCCTCACCTTCCCCTACCTCTACTTCTCTTTCCCCGTCAAGGGCGATCACAAAGGGACCATTTTTAACTTTTAGCTCATCGCCGATTCCCATAATCCTAAAATCAGCGACCGCAATGGGCCTGATTAAACCAGGCGCAATTGCTACTATTAGACTGGTTTTTCCAGGACCAATATCAATAACCATACCCTTTTCCTCTGTAATGCCAATCGGCTGCAGATTGCCGGCTATGGAAGATATCCCAATATTATCAGGTTCACCTCTTGTGACTACGACTTGCCGAATGCGCTCTTCATCCCAAATAGCACGCGACCCGATAAAAATATCCTTAAGTACTACAGCATCTATCAGAGCGATATCAATCGGTGTTCCATTTTTTAGGATTACCAGCTTCTTGGTCGGGTGTACAGCGGGGAAATCAGCCAGACCACGTGCTACTACTCCTGCTGCCAAACCGGCTATGGTACCTTCCAACATTTGTGGAAAAACGTTGTTCGTACCCGTGGAAATAGGAACCAGGGGAATCTCTCCGCAATTTTTAGCCACCATGCGGTTAGTTCCATCTCCGCCTAAAGTGATAATGCAGTCTATTCCAGCCTGCTTCATATGCAGGGCAGCGCTGGCGGAGTCCACTTGAGTCGCGGTCATTTCCATATCAGCTTCAACTATATCGATCGGCAACTGATGACTTTTCGATAATCCATCCACTGCCCGGGGAACAATCCCGTAATAATCAGGCATATACATTACTCGCTCCACTCCCGTGGCAGCTAATGCCAGCAAACAACGCTTTACGATATTGATCTTTTCCTGGTTGTCAAAGCAAATACCATAAGCCACCAGGCGCCGGATATCTTTGCCAGAAGCTGGATTAGCGATGATTCCCACTGAAGCCATGCTGCTTCCTCCCTCCGGGAAAATAATTTATAGGACAGACCGAACAAAAAAGCATCCTTCGAATACAACGATGTTCGCTTCGCTCACTATTAATGACGTTGAAGAGCGAGGCGTTCAAGGAATTCCGTGATTGAGGCGTACATAGGGTACGTTGATTGAACGGGATTTCTTGAACAACAAAGCACCCTACGAGCACAACGGTGTTCGCTTTGCTCACTAATAATGACGCTATTCGGCTTTTTTGACGGTCTAGGGTGGGCAGTTAAGACCTGTCCACCCTTAACTTATACTTAGAACATTGATTCTACGGCTTTAATAATCTTTTCTGCACTGGGTATAAAGGCACCTTCGAGTATTGGAGCGAACGGAATAGGTGTATCGGGAGCTGTTACTCTCTTAATGGGAGCATCCAGATAATCGAAGCCTTCTTCACATACCAGAGCGGCTATTTCACCACCGAAACCGCTGGTTTTGACCTCTTCATGAACGATAAGTAATTTACCGGTTTTAGCAACTGATTTCAAGAGCGCATCTTTATCAAAAGGCACCAGGGTACGGGGATCCAGAATTTCAACGTTAATACCTTTGGCCGCTAATTCCTCGGCAGCAGCCAGGGCTTTCTGAATCATCCACGACCATGCTACAATGGTAATGTCGGAACCATCACGTTTAATGTCCGCTTTGCCGAGTGGAACAACGTATTCGCCTTCCGGCACATCTCCGGGTACCGGCAGCAGCTGTTTATGCTCAATATACATTACCGGATTATCATCCCTGATTGCAGCTATCATCAAGCCCTTGGCATCGGCGGGAGTAGACGGCATAACGGTCTTGACTCCGGGTATATGAGTAAACCAGGATTCCACACACTGTGAATGCTGGGCAGCTGCCCCCATCCCGGCTCCGCACGGGGTACGTACTACTATGGGCACTTTGCATTTGCCGCCATTCATATATCTTAATTTAGCTGCCTGATTGAAAAGTTCATCCATGCAGCAACCCATAAAGTCAACAAACATAATCTCCGCAATCGGCCTTAAACCTGCAAGAGCAGCACCTACTGCAGAACCAACAATAACCGCTTCACTAATTGGAGTATTCATAACCCGTGTAGGTCCAAATTCGTCATATAATCCGGCAGTTACTCCGAAGCATCCCCCAAACTGGGCAACATCCTCACCTTGCAAATAGACGTTGGGATCTTTGTGCATTTCTACCCGCATACCATCTCTAATGGCTTCCGCATAAGTCATTTGTTTCATTATTTTTCACCCTTCCTTAAATTAATCTGCATAAACATCAGTAAGAAGTTCTGAGGGATCCGGCTGGGGGCTGGCTTGAGCAAATTTAACCGCTGCTTCGATTTCAGCATCGGCCGCCGCCTTGATAGTATCCAGTTCAGCCTGAGTGGCATATTTCAGTTTGAGCAGATTCTTTTCCAATCTCGGAATCGGGTCTTTCAACAGCCAGTCGGCCTGGTCTTTGGGATCTTTATAAGCTCCCGGATCACCTTCGAAATGGCCCCGCCATCTCCAACTCTTGCATTCAACTAAAGTTGGACCGTCACCTTTTCTGGCCCGGTCGATAGCAGCACCGGCCGCTTCATATACTGCCACAACATCATTTCCGTCTACAGAGACACCGGGGATACCATAACCGCTGGCCCGGTCGGAGATGTCGGTAATATTCTGATGATTTTCCTGGGAGTTGGAAATGGCCCAGCCATTATTCTCACAGAGAAAAACGATGGGCAGTTTCCAGGTGGAAGCCAGGTTTAAAGATTCATGGAAGGTGGCGCGGTCAGAAGCACCATCACCAAAGAAGGCAACCGCTACTGCGTCAGTTTTTTTATATTTACAGGCAAATGCCGCACCGGTAGCAAGAGGCATACCAGCGCCCACTATCCCGTTAGCACCTAATATTCCAAGATTTACATCGGCAATGTGCATTGATCCGCCTTTACCTTTGCAATAGCCAGTAGCTCTGCCAAACAATTCGGCCATCATTATTTTTGTATCGCCGCCTTTAGCGATCAAATGACCATGTCCCCGATGGGTACTGGCGATATAGTCCTTCGTTTCCAGGCTTGCACATACGCCGGTAGCAATAGCTTCCTCACCCAGATACAGGTGAACAAAACCGGGTATTTGACCGGCCGCGAATAATTCAACTGCCTTTGACTCAAAAGCTCTGATAGTAACCATCTTCTTGTACATGTCCAGTAACTGTTCTTTTTTGAGATCCATTCAAGTTCCCTCCTTTTATTATTGGGTAGCTTACTTAATTAACTAATTAAGTAAAATATGAGAAAAACTACGAGTGCTAAGTTAAGAGTATATTTATTGCCCCCCTTCGCCGCCTGGTATCTATACGGATATTGGCATTAGTAATGTAGTAATACTGACGATTAATCAGTATTTACGTAAACTGTAAGCGCTGCTACGGCGACAACTATAGTATCTCCTTCGCCAAGTTGCGGCAAATCCAATCCACGTACTGCCAATCCCCCCTGAACTGTCTCTAGTTGCGTAGAGCCAAAAGGAACCGCCTTTAATACTTCCTCATGATCCAATTTTTCTGGATAAGGACAGGCTACCTTGACATGAATATGCATTTGATTGGGGTCTTTAATATTCACGATATCAAACAAACCACAGAGGCAACTATGAGACACCGCATCTTTTACTGCCTTCTGAGCAGCTTTGGTTACATTTCCCCCATGCATGTCAATTCCTGTACCAATTTCAATGACATAACGTTGGAGTGCCACGATTTCACCCTCCTTTCCTTGCATAGGTTTTGTTAAATACGCGAAGTGTATTCAAAAAGAGTTGAGAATCTTTGATAAGTTATAAGAGCAATTATTATGCCAACTTTCTCAAATGGAATGATTTTTTTGCATACCTTGCTCTATCCACTACAGTATGAAATACATAGGTAGTGCGTATTGAGCAGAGCAATAGGCGCAGAAGTAATTAGTAGCGATTAAGGCGTCAGATCAGAAGGTTAAATAATTTGTAGTCAAGTGTGGAACTTTATATTTCAAATAGCTTTATATATGAGTGGAGGAGAATTTGCTTCCCCTTTAAATGCCAAAAAAACTGTTACATGAGTAACAATCATGTAACAGTTCTATTTGTCATTATGTTACACCAAGATTACACCCGGGTACTTCATCGAAAAAGAATAAAAATAAATCAAGAGTTGTCCATACTAATGAGGCCGCCTTGCTTGTACCAGTGTTGACTAACTATGCTTCTTATGCTCAAACATTGGCACTAACCTTGCAATATATAATTGTAGGCTCACTTTTTCATACAATGGGCAGAATAGTTTATAAAGGAGGAAGTGCCTATAGAAGAGGATACCGTTTAATGAGGATACAATTCACACTCGAAACCTAAAATTTGAAGGAGGATTACTATATGCAACTTTTACCAGTATCTTTATCAATTGGAATCCTGGCAGGAATTTGGACTTTCGTATCTATAAGTTTTGGAATACTCACTTGGCCAACTTTTGTAGGTTGGGCAATATTCTTCTTCCTGGGAGGCAATAAAGATGCTCTGGTCAAGGCATTTCCCCCCGTGCTGGTGGGAATCGTCCTTACTTATCTAACTTTAGCTGCTAATACCAGTCTGAAGGGTGATACCCTTGTTTTATCTATATTGGTGGTTGTCCTGGCATTCATTTTGACTTTTATGATGAATGTTTCGTGGTTGGCAGCTGCACCTGCAGGATTTTGTATGACTGCAGTCTACTTCGGTGTGGGAGATCCCATCAAAGCGGCCGTTCCACTCATAATCGGTTTGCTCCTTGGCTATATTTCGGTTTGGATTCCCGAACTATTTTCTAAATCCAGCCCGAGTGACGCAAAATAGAAATCCAGTAGGAAATTCAGAAACTAACCCTAAATTTTAGTTTATTATTTTCAAAGATGGAATCCAGTTACGCTAACCCTGTTAGGCGTAACTGGATTCTCGTTTTTCTTGCATAGTTAAGCCCCCTCCATCCTATCGCAGATTTTTGCCTAATAGGTAGATGTTACATATCATCCTTATTGCAAATATCTAACCACCTTTATTCGTTATATAAGAACTAACCATTTAATGTTGGTAGAGCCATCAAATTAAACTTGGACCTTATTTTTTATAAAGATATTTATATACCAGATCATTATTTTTGTGTGATATATGTTAACCGACTGTCACAACTATGTATGTGCATGTTACACAAGAGTCACGCCGGGAGGTGGATACGAAACAAGTTCGGCCCCATCCCCACTTGCCTTTTCTTTTTCGCAACCATTGGCATTATTCTTGCGTGTTGAAATTGTCAGATTCGATAAATCACATAAAGGGAGGTTGTAGCATGAATAAAATTGAATCTAAGACGGAAATGTGCCTGTCCTGCAATCATTTGGGGTACTGCCTGGTATACTGGGGCGCTGACTGCAAACGGCAGGGAGGTAATAGAATCCCGCGCATCAAGTCCATGCTGGTTGAGCCAAGGCGAAAGGTGGATCAGCCGAATAAGGTGTTTGAAATGTTTGAGCCCATCAGGACGAAGGTGGCTAATTGGTAAGAAATGTAGTTAAACAAGGCCGGATCTTAACTTCCCTTATGCAAAAAAGCAAGTTAAGATCCGGCCTTGTTTTTATCTGCGGGGGTGAGTAATTAACAATAAATGTTTTCTCTATTTTGTCTGTAAAAGAGCTGCAATTATATTTGGTGAGGCAAGCGTAACCGGTTCGAGCCCTTCATCCAGGCGAAACGGATTCAATTCATCCGGTTCGATTGGCAGGCAATAACCACATTGGAGTATGTTTGCCAGACATGCACCATAGCTTGCTGGTGTTTCAATTGTTCGCTGTAGCTGCCACTTTAACTCCATTAAAGGAATACCGACAGGGCATATATCCTGGCAAGTCCAGCAATTTGAGCAGGTCCAGATACTAGTTGCATCTTCTTGCAGGGGAAGACGCACAAAAGAAGGAATTCCCATCTGTTCGAGATAACAGTTCTCATAGCAAATGTTACACTTTAAACATGCATCAAACATTAGTTACCATACTCCTTATATGAGGATCGTTTATCATAACATCCTGCGTACTAAATCCCATCGCTAGGCCCAGCAACTGGGGAATAAAAAGGCAGGGTATTCTCCGACCCCTATAATACTCACCTTGCATGCAGTGCAGTAAAAGATGACAGTTGCCGCAGGCAGTAACAATTAAATCCACATCCTTATCTTCCAGCTCCTCAAGACGTGCCCTCCCCACTTGATAAGCTTCCGCCAGATTACTCATGCTTAAGGAAGCCCCGCAGCAGTTATCTTGAAATGAATATGGAATGATATCTGAAACAACTGGACCCAGCAGGTTTTCCATAACCTTGGGATGTTTAGAGTCATCAAAATTCATAACGGAAGCAGGTCGAAACACCTGACAGGGATTCATAATGGCAGTTTTAAGCGGTATTACTTTTTTTAAGCAAGCCATGATATTATCGGTTTGATTATTTAAAACTTCCAGGAGATGCTGCGTCTTTACCGTATTATGAAACTGCACACCCACCCGGGTTAGCACCTGGTTTATGTCATCCATCACCCGTGGATTTTGATTACACATGGACTGAACGTGTTTAAAAGTATTGGTACATCCTCCGCAAAGGGTGATAATATCCATATCCCTTTGCTCCACCAAGGCCAGGTTATACGCCGTCATGTATATCCAGTTTGGATTTACTCCTTGCAGAACCTGCCCACAACACATTAGTTCTGGAAGTATATGCGTCTCAATATGCAGGGCTTCCAGAACTACTTTGCTGGACAGTTCATATTCGGGAAAACGGTAAGTTATAAGACATCCCGCAAAAAGCACTTTTTCTTTGGTCATAAAATTTCCCCTAATCAAGTCTTAACATAATTCTTACCCACTAATAAAGGCAGGGGGCAAGAACCAGCCCCACTTGTCCTAACAAGGCCGGTTCTTAACTTTACTTTTGCAAAAAGAACCGGCCTTGTTTTTGTCTGCTGAATTTGTTGTTATTGGTTGAACTGGTTTATTTGGGCGGCCAGGTTTTTTTTACGACAATCTTCACAGAGATTAGCAGCATTACTTTGCATACCGATTCGGGAAACAATGTAGTCCAACTGTTCCTGGGTGGCGAAGGGTTGGCCGCAACGTTCACAATGCACCAGAGCAAAGCTTTTATTCCAGATGGTTCGTTCTCCATCAGTTTCGGATAGCTCAATGGCACCGGTCGGACATATCTCTGCACAGGCCGCACAGCCGATGCAGACGGCGGATGCCTCATCAAAGGGAGTATTTACTCGCTTTTCCGTTCCACGGAAAATTGCCGAGATAGCACTACTTCCTATCTCTTCACATGCCTTGACACATAAACGGCAGAGAATACAGCGTTCATTCTGGTCAATCGAAAGTCGGTTTTCCACGCAGTTATATTCTCTATACAGTTTTTCCATAAACTCGCTTTTGGGAGCAGTTCTGTATAAAAGAGCAACAATGTTTCTACGAATTTTTTCAATAGCTGGTGTCGATGTCTTTACTTCTATTTCTTCATAAATGGGATAGGTACAGGCTGCTACCAATCGTGTGGTATTGCCATTTTTTACTTCGACCATACACATACGGCACATACCCTGCCCTCCGAAAGCTTCATGATAGCAGAGGGTGGGTACATTAATCCCGGTCTTTCTGGTTGCTTCAAGTATGGTTTCTCCAGGATTAACATCGA
>JAQUUV010000243.1 GCA_028693695.1 Syntrophomonas sp. | reverse complement strand
AGTAAATATGATATTCAGCTGCGATTGCAGCAAGGACTCCTGGTGCTAATCGCTATCTTTATCCTCTATCTAATAGGTTTTATTATATCTGCAGGGGATCTATTACAAGGTCTGCTGCAGGGATTAAATGCTTCCTTTATTGATTACTTGCCCGTTATTGGCTGGAGTAAGGTTGCATTTATGACAGCTGTTACCGGGTACAGTACTTACAGTACGGTTGCACTTATTCTCCAGCTTTTATTTCTAGTTGGTTGTATAGTCGTTTCATACTATACCGCTGATGATTACTACGAAGATACCTTAGACGTTACCGAACGACGAACTCTTCGCAAGAAACGAAAGGATGGGGAAGAAAAATCCGAAAGTTTAACCCTTCCTTTTTACAAGAGAAAGAATTTCGTGGTCAGAAAAGTGGGAGCCGGACCCTGGGCATTTTTGTGGAGTAGTAAGGTTAAGTACAGTCGGGGTGACCTTCATCCATACTTTGGATTTTGGACAATAATGTTTTTGCTGGCTGGAATAGTTGTTGGTTTCTTTGCTGCCAAACAGACGGGTGGTTTAACTTTCGTTTATATCGCTAATGGGGTAATTGCCTACATTATTTTTATTTTTGCGGCAGCGAAAGCTGGGCAGCATGAACTGACCAAGCATTATATTTATCTAATTCCAGGTTCCAATCTGCTTAAGATCATTAGTAGTAATTTGACAGATATATTGCGGATGAGCGCAAATATTTTGGCGCTTAATATCCCTCTCGGGATATTACTTCATGTTCCGATTCTAATAATAGTCATCATGATTATATTTGTTGTGAGTTTCTATACTTTAAATCTGATTTCTAATTTTTTAATACGTGTCATTTTCCCTAATGCCCTTGACCAAAAGGCTTTATACCCATTATTTCTCATGCTGCAAATTCTACTGTTCTTATTGCCTGGAATTATAGTTGGGGGCGGTATGGCTTTTATTTACCAAGACCTGCAGTTGGTTTTTGTGGGTATTTCGGTTGTCAACATTATTGTTATAGGAGTCCTGCTACTCCTATCTAATGCGGTTTTTACCAGGCTAGAATGGAAATGAGGCATGAAAACACGTATATAGTATTTAGTGTCACGGGGACGGGGTTATTGTCACAAGGTATTGAGCTGTCCACAGATGGTTATGGAATAAATTTATAGATATTGATGGGGATAAAGGGGGAAGGGAAGATGCAGAAAAAAACTTGTATGGTTATGGTGCTGGCAGTTATGGTACTTGCTGCCGGGTATTACTACTGGAATTGTTATTATGTTCATTCCGCGGTGGAGGCGTTGGAGAGGGCACATGTGACGCATGGAGAGATATTGGATATTGTAGAAGTTGATGATGGGGTTGTTGTCTACTATCTGGACAGTGGTGAAAATGGGATTACTGCTGCTTATTTTCAGCAGCAGCAATTATCGGGCTGGCATTTTATTAACGGTGGAGGAGTCGCTGAAGCAATTGAACACCAGGATATATCCTGGTGCTGGTCTAGATTAAAAGTCAGTAATATCTCAGGTGAGTCTAGGAAAGAGTCTTTGCTGGGAACTATGTTCGGAGAAGTGGATAATCCGTTGATTACCAGTATTATGGTCAAGGCTAATATTGACACTGATATGCGTGAGATTGAAGAACCTCTCATCGAAATCTCAGCCCATATAGTAGAATGTGGGGATACCCGGTTATGGTATGTGCTATCAGATCAGGACATTTCAAACTATATGAAAATATATTGTTATTCAGCAGGTGAAGAACTCCTATATATTGCTAATGATTGGGACGGGAAAACCAAGGAATCTTCATCGGGAGCTAACGTGGATTATCGTATAAGCAAAAGCATAAACGGTATTTTTTATGCACCAGATCAAAAACATTTTGTTGAACTGAATGCCCAGCCGGAGATTGCCGTTTCTGGTGAGATTGTCTTCGATGTTTTCCTGGGCGAAACTGGAGGTTCCAAAAAAAACATGGGAGAACATGTTTGGGCCTATTCATGGAGGGACAAGGAATATGTTGTCTGGCTTGATGATAGGCAATTTCTCCTCAACGGGAAAAAGATTATTAATATAGATGGCACTGTAACTGACCTGGGTTGGAGAGAAATTACCTATGCATCTTTCTACCAGGTTAATTCCGACCGCAGTAAACTGGCCCTGATCGGCAAAGATGAAGAATGTAGCCGATTGGTAAAGATTATTGACCTTGATAAGCTGGAAGTGGTGGCAGAGGCAAAACACCCCTATATAGACACCGGGTGGACAGGTGAGCTGTGCAACAGACTGGCCTGGGATGGAACGGATCGGGTCTATTATGAAAATGATCTGGAATCTGTTCGGGCTGATGGAGGTTATTATGTTTATTGCCTGAACTCAAATGGCAGCCAGCTGTTCAGTGTTAACAGCCTGGTTTTAAATAGTTCACCTGATTTTCGGTACATAGTGATACGAAAGGTGACTGGTATAAACCAATCAGAGACCCTAATCTATGATGCTCAAAATGAAAAGTATTTATCTGGAGAAATAAGCGGCCAACCGGTTTGGGTAAGCCCGGATAAATTTGTGGTTGTACCATATGATGATTCACTGGAGGATAACTCAGATGTTTATTTGTATAAGATCGAGGCGGGGAAAATAGTACAGCAAAAGACCCTGCAGCTGCCGCCGGGGAAGTTGGAGACTGCTATTCTGGATCAGAACCAACTAGTTTTTACTTTAAGCCACTGGACGACAAAAGGTGGAACTCGGTTGATGGAAGCTTTTGAGGTAGTAAGGGAAAATGATTAACCCGATATTACGTGTCATGAGCCGGATCGGCATCAACTATACCTGGTGGTATAACCAGAAATACGGGCGAAGCGGACACGTCTTTCAAGGTCGTTCTGGTAGCAAATGCGATGAAAACGACGATTACTTGTTAACTGTAATCGGCTACATACACTACAATACGGTCAAGGGTGGACTGGTCCAAGAGTCGGAAGAATATAGATGGAGCAGTATTCATGCTTATTGTGGAACCAGTGAATATCCGTACGGATTAAGCGACTGGAAGATGAGGCCAAACCTCGTAAGACCGATAGCGAAATCAAAACAGAGATTGAGAAATTGATGAGCGGTGAATCAATCGGAAAGCTTCAAGGTATGGTAAAGTCAACACGAAACTAGATTTTAAAAATAATCAAGGTAAACGACGCGTATCGCTAAGACAGATTTCCTGAGTTACCGGACTGAGTGTAGATATTGTTTTTATTGCCTAGGCCAACAAAAAGAACGTCCCTCTGTTGGTC
>JAQUUV010000242.1 GCA_028693695.1 Syntrophomonas sp. | reverse complement strand
AGTGAGAAGGAAAATCTGCTCGGGGTAATTTTCGAGAAGATTATGAGTATGCCATTTGAGGAAATATTTAACTGGCAGGAGATAGAATTTGATTTTCCTGAGAAAGCGCAAATATATCCCACTGTTCAATGTGCTATCTGCGGGGAAGGGGTTATGGAGCCGCGCGCTACCAGGACTGAGCAAGGATGTATCTGTCCCACTTGTGTATAAAGGATGGAGGTATAGGGAATGTGTGAAGCCAACGTTTATATCAACCGGAGTGGGCAGGAGGAACTGCTCATGGAGAGTGTAGATCGGATAGTTCCGGGAGAAGACCATAGTATTTTCATGGAGAACATTTTTGGAGAACGCCGGGTAATCAGAGCTCGGATAAAGGAAATGGAACTGGTACATCACCGCATCATTCTGGAGGAGATAAGGGAGGCATCCGAAAGCCGACACCTGGAGCTATGGTTGGAACCGGATACGGACCATGGCCATTTCCATCCCGGGGAAGAAGTTAGTTTGAAGTTGCATAAGGGTTATAACATGTGCAATGACAAGGAGGCTGGATTTTCTGCCCCCCAGGCTTTTTTGATCAATGAAGGGGTGGTAGAAGAGGTTGAGATGCATGACCATCACGGAACGATGGAGATAGGTCTGAATCAGAAGATAGATGGGTTGGTACAGGTATATGTGCGGGAGCAAGGGGATCAAGAGCGATATGCCATCACCCTGGTGGAGGTTGGACATCATCACCATCATGGGATGAAGCCGGCCGGTCTTCCTCTGGAAATTATCCCCTGTGATTATAGCCATGCGCGCTTGGGAGAAAACTACGAGATACAGGTGTTAAAAGAAGGACGGCCCTTGGCCGGAGCCGAAGTGCGGGTGACCTATAGCAGCACCCAGAACAGGGATTATCCGCACCGCTTAACGACAGATGAAGAGGGTAGGGCGAAGTTGTTTCTTACTGCACGTGGCAACTATTTGTTTTCTGTGAGTGATGACAATATCATCAGCACGTTTACCCTTATAAAGAGTTTTTAAATAACTTGTGGGCGTGTTGTGGGGACGGTCCTTTTGACACGCCAAATAGGAACCGGCGAGGCGTGTCAAAAGGACCGTCCCCACAACACCTCACAACACGTTTTTTCGAGCTAGACAAGGCTTCAAAGCGAGGTTATGTTGTTTTTTAAATAATTATGGAAAAAAAGAGGAATAATAGTACTGTTAGCGAATGAATAAATAATAATGTACGCTATGAAGGCGCACACAAGGAAACGATAAACTCTGAAATGATTAATTTAAGAAACATTTTAACCATGAAGGTGTTGGCTGTCTGAAGACTGCCAGAATTGTTCATGGTTTTTTGTGCTTGGGATTATCCAGGGTTGCTCGTGATCCTGGCTGGACAAGCTGAAAAACTAGGACTGGATATTATTTGAAGGAGGTAATGAAATGCACATTCCCGATGGTTATTTGAGCCCGCAGACAGCAGTTCCATTTCTGGCACTTATGGTACCGGTGTGGGGCATAGCGACGAAAAAAGTAAAGGAAAAACTAAAAAAGAGACAGGTGCCAGTATTGTCAATTGGGGCAGCCTTTTGTTTTACTATCATGATGTTTAACCTGCCTATACCCGGAGGAAGTTCAGCCCACGCAGTGGGGGCGGTGCTCCTGGCAATCTTACTGGGCCCCTGGGCAGCATGTCTGGGAGTTTCGGTAGCACTAATAATTCAAGCCCTGGTTTTTGGCGATGGGGGTATACTGGCGATAGGGGCTAACTGCTTTAATATGGGTTTCGTTATGCCTATGGTTGGTTATTATGTTTATAAGTTGGTGAAAGGCAGTGCAAATGAGCAGTCGGGACTTGCCTTGATAGCCGCGGCAATCGCGGGTTATATAGGCCTAAATGCTGCCGCCCTGATTACTGCATTGGAGTTTGGCTCTCAATATAGCCTGTTTCAGGCAGCCGATGGGATGCCCTTGTATTTTATGTATCCAATAAAGGTGGCTGTAGGAGCTATGATGTCAGAGCATCTTGTCCTGGCCGGGCCGGTAGAAGCTTTGGTCACTGCTTTAGGACTTCGATTTGTAGGCAGTACTTATCCCCATCTACTGTCAGAGAGGGCGTCCTTCAAAAATTATGGCAATAGTTCGGAGGTGGCAAATCATGTTTAAGAATTACCGGAATTTATGGTTGGCTCTGGGAGCGTTTATAATTCTTTCGCCACTGGGTCTACTGGCAAGCGGAACTGCTTTTGGCGAGTGGGGCGTAGACCAGCTAGAGGAAGAGGTTGGCTTTATACCCGCCGGCTTGGCCAAAATGGCTGATCTATGGACGCATGCGCTCCTGCCCGATTACGGGATAGCAGGTTTTGATGCTAGTTTTATACAGTCAGCTGCTGGTTATATTATATCCGCTCTTATTGGGGTGGTACTGGTGGCAGGAATTATGTCGATTTTCTCGAAAATAGTTAGGGATTAATGATGACGGAGCATAGTACAGGCAGGAACGATAGCAGGATATCGCTTCCCGGGTGGATGACGGAAAAAGTGGAAAATGCAAATAGGGGAGAATTTAGGCTAAAATGCCGTCAAAACTTTCTGAAAAAAAGCATCATGCAGATGAAACGGGTTTTAGCCGAAGAACTGCTCACGGAGCATTATGCTAGCCGGGACGGCCTGCTGCAACAGATGGATCCCCGCATAAAACTGATAAGTGCAGTAGTACTAATTATTCTTACTGGTCTTACCAGGAGTATTTACGCGCTGTTGGGAATGTGGGCCTTTACCATCCTGCTGATTTTGCTATCACGATTACCGTTGCTTACCCTGCAAAAACGTATCTGGGGATTAATACCCTTGCTAACACTGTTGGCTTCTATCCCCGCGATGTTAAATATAGTAATAGACGGTACTCCTTTGCTTATGATCCACCAGGCCACTTATCCATCAACATGGTTAGGTATAAATATTCCGGCTGATATCTACATCAGTAAGCAGGGTGTTACAGCGGCTCTATTTCTGTTTTTGCGAGTAGGTTTATCCCTATCTATGGGAATTTTACTTACCATGACCACTCCGATTGCAAAGCTGCTCAAGTCATTGCAGGTAATGGGTGTACCCTCCCTATTCGTTATGATCATTGAGATGAGTTATCGTTATCTGGTCTTGCTCCTAAACCTTTCCATCGAAATGTTTGAGGCGCGCAGCCTTCGGACGGTGGGCGTTCTGTCCCTGGCTTCCAGGAGAGCACAGGTTGGTTCATCTATAGCGGCTCTATTTGCTAGAAGCATGGATTTAGCCGACGAAGTTTATCTGGCCATG
>JAQUUV010000027.1:12066-15824 GCA_028693695.1 Syntrophomonas sp. | reverse complement strand
TATACCCCAATATAAAACCGCCCTTACAGGCGGTTTTATTAATTATATCTCATATGCAAATATTATGTAAATTTAAAGGTCTGCTAATTAGCCTGATTTTTCTCCAATAAATTATACAGATCCTTAAAGCCATTACCAATCCTCCAGAAGCTAATTCCCCCCAGATTCTCATCTAGAGCTACATTCCATTTCTCATTTAAGCTCAATTCATTCTCCAGCCAAATCTGATGAGCTATACCGTTGCCATCAGTGTAGGTATAATAAGGACTCATGCTGGCCTTATCAAAATGCTCAGTTACTGAATAGGTATTCTTAACTTTATTTAGTTTATCCCATGTTACCGTGGTAGTAACGAGGCCCGGACCCCAGTTATAGCCATAAGTAGCTAGCCCTAAAAGCAGTTTCGATGCAGGAATACGCGCGGTATTTGTCATATAATCCACTACCTCTTCTACCCACCACAAAGGAGCGACCGGTCCTGGATCACTGGTCTTGTAACTATAGTCATAGCTCATCACTACCATTCGATCCACTATCTCCCCGATGGCCTGGTAATCATAGCCAGTTGGCCAATTATCGTTAACAGTCCGGGCGAAAACCGCGACTGACAATTCCTTATCTCCACCCAGCCGATCTTTTAGTTCCCGTAAAAAAATAGTGAAATAATCCGTGTCACTAGAAGCAATAAATTCGAAATCAATATTAACCCCATCATATTTATTCTTTTGAACCTCATTATAAAGCTGATTAATCAGATTAGCCCTACGCTCGGAACTGGACAACAAGGTATGCAAGCCCGCCTTATCCATAAAAACTACGCTAGCATGATTCTTTATGCCCTTATTACGAATAAAATCTAGCACCTGAGAATAATTATCCTGGTATTCATAAAAAAGGTCACCTTCTGCATCAGTTTCAAACCACCGCAAAGCGATATCGCTAAATAAATGGGCATTCTCTTGCAACTCCGAGAACCCCCCCGAGTAATAATAGGCAAACACCGCGGGATTTTTATTCTGGGCTAGATCTTGAAAACGAATCCTAACTTCACTTAATGCGCTGCTCCAACTCACGATCCCCCCCAGATTCTCCGCTAGGAACCTTAATGGTAGATAAGTTCGGTCTTGATACACATAAGGAGCAGAATCCAAGTAGGACTCCACACCATTTACAAGAACCTTCGGGTTTCCAATTAAAAACTCAAAGTTCTTCTCTCGACAAGAAACCGTTATCTTGCCAGTACTTGAGTCCCAATTAACACTGCCTTTTAAGGCAGTGTCTTCAATCACAAAGCGTAAGGGAACCATCGTACGCTGGTTCACGATTTGACAAGGCGGATCGAAGATCCTGATCTGTCCGTCAATCCTAATTCCAGGACTTCCTAGAGCTACGTTCGCACCGGAAGGAAGGAACAGCAATACTAATAAAAAGAATGTTAATACCCAAATCCTTTTTTTCAATTCTCCAACTCCTCAATTAGTTGACTACATTTACTAATTCTAATAAAGTTGGAAAAGTCCTTGCGGTAAATAATAGCAGTAAATTTTTGCTGTACTCCTCTGGCAAGCAGGATAATTGTTTAGGTGTGTCGAATCTTGGGTCTGGAGGCTTATAAAGTTGATCTTCCCACAGGACTTATAGCTTCCTGGAACCAGGATTATACAAAAGACGTCTAATTTCGCTGGAAATAGGCGAAATATCTTCGGCAAACTGTTTTTTGGACCTTTTCACCAGCTCAAAGTATACCTACTCTTAATTGCCAGTTAAGAAAGGAAATACAGTATGTGTGGTATTGGCGGCATAGCCTATTCGGAGCCTAAAATAAGTCCCCAGCCTGAACTGCTGAAGGCTATGGGACAGACTATGACCCACCGCGGCCCTGATGACCAGGGTATTTATCGCGGGCAGGGTATCGGTCTCTGTTTTCAGCGACTGAGCATTATTGACCTCCAGGGTGGCCACCAACCCCTCAGCAATGAAAAAGGGACGATATGGCTGGTCTGTAATGGGGAAATATATAATTACCTGCAACTCCGCCAAGAGTTAAAAGCCATGGGCCATGTATTTCGCACGGATAGTGATGCGGAAGTAATCGTCCATCTATACGAGGAATACGGTACAGCTTGTCTGAAAAAATTACACGGCATGTTTGCTTTGGCTTTATGGGATCAAAAACGGCGCCAATTAATGTTAGCTCGCGACCGTATAGGTATTAAACCTTTGTATTACACCCTTTTGCCGGGCAAGCTTGCTTTTGCCTCCGAAATTAGAGCCCTGCTCAGTGTACCTGGCGTCAAAGCACTGCCCAATTTGGAAGCCCTGGACAGCTATCTAGCTTTCCGCTTCGTTCCTGCACCTCTCACTCTATTCCAGGGCATTGTAAAGCTAGAGCCCGGCCACTGCTTGACTTATTGCCGAGGTAAACTTGATATCAATCGTTATTGGGATCTACCAAAAGCAAGCAGCTTTGCGGGGGATGAAGAGGAGGCGGCATCAAAACTCCTATCGCTGTTACAGGATGCAGTCACGAGCCATCTTCAGAGCGATGCCCCCCTGGGGATGTTCTTGAGTGGCGGACTGGACAGCAGCACAATACTGGCCCTGGCAAGCCAGATTAAACCTGACCGTTTGCAAACTTTCTCGCTGGGATTCACGCGAGACAACCAGCCACACCAAGATTTCTGGGAACTGGATGCAGCCCGACAGTTGGCGAAGCATTATGGAACCGAGCACCATGAACTAGAGGTTACCCCGCGAGAAATTCCTGGTGCCCTAGCAGAAATGATCTGGCAGCTCGAAGAGCCTCTGGGTGACCCTACCATGATTCCACTACATTTTATTAGCCGTAAGGCATCGGGAAAAGTTAAGGTGATTCTATCCGGGGAAGGCGCTGATGAGCTTTTTGCCGGTTATGAGGTGTACCAGGAACCCTGGCAGAGATCTGTTTGGGAACGACTGTCAGGTCCTTTCCAGCAAAGGCTATCAGCTTCCCTAGCTGATAGTTGGCCTACCGGCTGGCCCGGCAAAAACTTCTTCCTGCGAGCCGCTCTGCCGGTGGAAGCTTGGTATCGTGGGGTAGGTTCTACCTTTAGCGAAAACGAAAAAGCCGGCCTCTATGCCAAGTCCTTAAGTCAAGCCAGTCTAGGCTTCGACTTTAAGCGCCGGGCAGCATCCTGTTTTCCATCTGGACAGGATTTAAACTCGCTAGAAAAAATGCTTTACTTTGATACGAAATACTGGTTGGCTGATGATACCCTAATCAAAAGCGATAAACTAACCATGGCCCAATCCCTGGAATTACGAGTCCCTTTCTTGGACGACAGCATGATTGAATTTGCTGCTAGCTTGCCATCTCATTTTAAGGT
Organism: Syntrophomonas sp.; assembly: GCA_028693695.1. Classification (GTDB taxonomy): domain Bacteria; phylum Bacillota; class Syntrophomonadia; order Syntrophomonadales; family Syntrophomonadaceae; genus PHAA01. The sequence goes on along the minus strand of JAQUUV010000027.1, from coordinate 12,459 downwards.
GAAGGGAAAAAGCCTAAAATATGTACTAAAAAAGGCGGTGGGCGGAATATTACCCCCGGAGGTTCTTCAGCGTCCTAAAATTGGCTTTACCGCCCCTATCACCTCCTGGGTTAACGGAGAATTGCATTCTTTTGCATCCAGCCTGCTAAACTCTGAGCAGTTTCACGATCGCCGTTATTTCCGCCCTGAAGTTGTACAAGGCTTACTCAACAATACTAGACCCCATCCAGTCCACGGCCGACAGATTTTTGCCCTGATGGTCTTAGAAATCTGGCATCGCCTGTTTGTTGACAGCAATAGTAATTCAACGCTGTCCCAACTTGCATACGATTTGACGGAAGAAGAAAATCAGTCTTGGCCCGAAATAGCAATTGAATCCAGCTAAGGAAGCAA
>JAQUUV010000027.1:7372-11966 GCA_028693695.1 Syntrophomonas sp. | reverse complement strand
AAGGAAGCAAAAAGAACGTCCCCTTGCTTCCTTAATTGATGTACTTCTTTTGCGGGAATAACAAATCTAGGTCGTCGGCAGGAACATGTACTAAATTATCCTGACTGACCACCGCTAGGATAACCATTTCTTCCCCACTGTATTCTTCCTTATATGAACCTATAACACATATCGTCATCATGTTTCCATCCATATATACTGTAAACATATCCCCTTTATCCAACGCTATCCCCCCATATTTTGCCATCCACCAGGACTTTTTCCGATTGGGAACGGAAATCGAACGGATGTCCATTAAAAATTACCAGGTCGGCGCGTTTCCCCTCTTTTATAGATCCCAGTTCCTGGTCAACCTTCAATAGTTGTGCCGGAATGCTGGTAATGGCTTGCAATGCCATTTCTTCAGTTAAGCCTTCACGTACTGCTAGAGCGGCACACACCCGCAGGTGTTCGATAGGGATTACCGGATGGTCGGTTATGAAACTGAATTTCACTCCCCTTGCAGCCAGTAGTGCAGCATTTTTAAAAGCAACTTCCTTCATTTCTACCTTGGCGCGGGTTGTTAGTAATGGTCCCAGGAATACGGCAACATCTCTTTTCACCAACTCATCTGCTACTAGAGCTGCTTCGGTTCCATGCTGGAGCAGCATATCTATACCAAATTCGTCCTTGATGCGCAGCGCAGTCAGGATGTCATCGGCACGGTGAACATGGAGCAGCAATGGCATTTCCTTGCGTAAGACCTTGAAAATAGCTGAATTCCTGTACACTTCCCGGGCCTTAAGGTCATCTTTATCCATAAGGCTACGAGCTATGGAAAATGCCTCTCGCAATAGGCTAGCACTGGCCATACGGGTTTTAGGGGTCTTCTTCTGACTTCCATATACCCTTTTGGGATTCTCGCCCAGGGCAGCTTTAAGACCCCAGGGGTTACGGTAAATCATGTCTCCCATGCTCGAAGCCAGGGTCTTTAGAAACACGGCCTGGCCACCTAAAATATTGGCACTTCCGGGCATACACATGGTTCGGGTTACTCCTCCCCGCAGGGCATCAGCAAAGGCCAAATCCATAAAATTTATACCATCTACAGCTTGCAGATGAGGGGTAATAGGATGGCTGGTTTCATTGACATCGTCTCCTTCTACCCTATATATTTCTTCTTCCAAGCCAATATGGGTATGGGAATCGATAAAGCCCGGACATATATATTTGCCCCAGGCCTCTATAATCTCGCTGCCTTTCGGGATCGAAAGGTCCTTTCCCACCTGATGGATAAATTCGCCCTCAACCAGTATCACCCCGTTGTCTATGACTCCGGCTTTATCCATGGTAAGTATCTTGCCACCTTTTATCGCTAACATGAAAGAGTTCCTCCCCTGCTTTAGGGACTGCCAATTAACCGTCCCTTATACTTTATGAATTTGGAAAACATACTGTTCTGCTACCGAGCTGCCATTATCTACCCGGCTAAAAATGGGGGTAGATTTGCGAGGCTGCTGTCAAAGCTGCAAATAGGCAAGCGGAAAATTCATCCCTTAGGCATTCCGGATGCCATTGCACTCCCACGTAAAAAGGATGTTCCCGGCTCTCTATCGCCTCCACCGTTCCGTCGGCAGCCATCGCGGTGATAGACAAACCCCGCCCCAGCTCTTTTACTGCCTGATGATGAAAACTGTTCACCCGGATGCGTTCACTGCTCATTATGCTATGGAGTTGGCTATTTTGTTCTATAAATATATCATGAATAGGATAAGATCGGGGAGCTTTTTGCCCATGGCTCATCAAGCCATTAATATCCTGAACCAGGCTTCCTCCCATGGCTACATTTAACACCTGGCAACCCCGGCATATCCCCAGAACCGCTTTGTGGCTCAGGAAGGCTTTCCGAGCCAGGCTCAGCTCAAAACCATCCCGCAGTGGTTCAATTTCCCCTAAATCTTGCTCAGGAAACTCTCCCCAGTAAACTGGATCAAGATCCCCCCCTCCAGAGAACAATAATCCCTGGCAAATACTAAGGTAGTCTTCAATCAACCCTCCATCAGCTGTGCACGGCAGGATAACTGCAATCCCTCCAGCATCTGAGATGGAAGTTACATAGTAATCCTTTAAACAAAAGCTGTTGTTCTCGGCCTGATAATTTCCTGTAATACCAATAACCGGCCTCATCAAACCCCTCCCTCGAAAAAAGCAGGTTCCAGTTAGAACCTGCTCCATCGTCTACTCGACATTAGAAATAATATGTATTTATATTTCACTTAACTCCAGGCTAATAGCTAGAGCCCGGTCTACCTTTTCCATCAATTCATCCTTCAAGACAGCTATCCTCTGTTTTAGACGGGTCTTATCGATGGTCCTTATCTGCTCTGTTAGTATAACCGAGTCGCGTTCCATTCCATAAGTAGCCGCTTTTAGCTCTACGTGGGTAGGAAGCTTAGCTTTATTAATCTGCGAGGTTATTGCCAGCACAATCGTGGTAGGACTATACTGGTTACCAATGTTGTTTTGCACCACCAAAACCGGTCGTATTCCTCCCTGCTCGGAACCCACAACCGGGTTAAGCTGGGCAAAATAAATCTCGCCTCGTTTAATCATATATATTATCACTCCAGCAATTTAGATTCACAACATACCAAAATCTCTTCTTCCAGGCTGGAACTCTCACTGGCAATCGTTAAATTAATCGGCGCCATTTCCATGTAGCCTTTTTTCATCTGCTCAATCATTAATTCCTTTTTTCGTTCCTCTAGATAAAACTTTATCGCGTCCCGCACAATCTCACTGCGGTTTCGTTTTTCCAAAACTGTAAAACTGTCAACTTCAGATAGAAGCATTTCAGAAATAGAAACAATAATTCTTTTAGAGGCAGGCAATACGAGCACCCCCATAATAAATATATAACATTATACATCTATTATATAGACAAGACTCTGGGCTCGCAAATCCAATTATTACTTATACGGATTTTATCCCAAGTAAATTCTGTTAACCCGGCTACTGGGAGCACATACTATTTCATAATTAATGGTTCCTATCGTATCAGCAAGGTCATCTGCCGTTACTCCATCTTCCGGCCTGCCGAAAAGGATTATCTCATCCCCTACTTGCACATTTTCTATCCCGCTTACATCAAACATACACTGGTCCATACAAACGGTTCCAATTAAAGGCACTTTCCTCCCCCTAATTGTAGCCCAACCCCGATTAGAAAGAAGCCGACTATAGCCATCTGCATAGCCAATAGATACAGTAGCCACCCTGGTTTCATGCCCACTTATATAAGTACGGCCATAGCTCACTGATTGGCCTTGAGGGATGGTTTTAACATAACTGATCCTACTCTTCAAGCGCATGGCGGGTGTAAGATCTAGTTTACCCTTATCTACCTGTGATGAGGGATATAATCCGTAGGTCGTAATCCCGCTTCTTACCATATCGAAATGTGCCTCGGGCATTTCCATAATGGCCGCGCTATTGGCAATATGCTTTAGTGGAATTGACACCCCGGATTCCTCTAACTTGTATATAAAACTCTTGAATATTTCCAACTGCTGCATTGCAAAACTCTTATCAGCATGATCTGCGGTAGCCAAATGGCTAAATATACCCTGGAGGACAATTCCAGGCAAACGACTTATTTCCCAAATCAACTCCAACGAGGAAGAATCTGGCTTAAAACCTAGTCTCCCCATCCCCGTATCAATCTTCAAGTGCAGCCGAGCCTCACCGCCGCAGTTTGAAGCAGCCTGCGATAAAACCTGGGCTGTTTCCAGGTTAAACACCGTTACTTCGATACGATTTTGCACCAATGTCTCAGCACATTCTTCCGGCATATACCCCAATATCAATACCTGCGCATTGATACCCGCTTCCCGCAGAGCCACAGCTTCGTTAGGGGTAGCCACACCCAGGTAGCTAGCCCCCTCTTGCAGGCAGGCCTTGGCAACCTCCACCATGCCATGCCCGTAAGCATTCGCCTTCACTACCGCCATCAACCTCGTCTGCGGAGAAATCAGACGCTTTATTTCGGTTATGTTACTTCGTATTGCCCTTAAATCTATTTCTGCCCAGCTTATTATGCAATTATCCATCTCTTTCGACCAGCGATTTCAAAATATCATTACGAGTAATGATACCTATCAGTTTGCCATGCCTTACTACTGGCACACGGTTGATTTCATGCTTTTGCATGATGTTTACCACCTCGCTGACCGGAGCGTCCTCCTCAACGACAATTACCTTCTTAGTCATAGCATCTTTTACTTCTAAAGCCGTATACTTCTTAAGATTATTATTAAATCGTATGGGATTCTCCAAAAAAATAATACTGTCAAATAATGTGAGATAAAATGGGACTTTCAGCTCGCTGGCCCTAATCATCAAGTCCTTTTCCGAAACGATACCCAGCACATGATGATTTTCATCCACCACTGGTATTCCACTGATCCTGTTTTCCACCAGCATCTGAGCTACCCTTTCTACCTTTTCATCCTGTCTTACTGTGATTACATCTTTAGTCATAATATTTTTTGCTAACATTAACATCCTTCTTCCTTGTCTCTTATTTATTCAATTTTCGCAGTTAATGGAATATGCG
>JAQUUV010000027.1:5230-7272 GCA_028693695.1 Syntrophomonas sp. | reverse complement strand
GTCTCCAATTCACGTAGTATATACGGCAAATGATTAAGCAAATCACCTGCTACCAATCCTCTCTGCCCGCTTATTTCAGCTGCCCGATCACCAGCGCTGCCGTGGATATAGACACCGGCCACCGCAGCGCTCTGCGGTCTTAGACCCTGGGCCATAAGCCCGAGGATAATTCCACTTAGAACATCGCCGCTGCCGGCCGTTGCCATACCTGGATTTCCGTTCATATTGATAAACACTTCCCCAGATGGGCTAGCTATCACAGTCATATTACCCTTCAAAACCACGGTAATCCCCCAGTCAGCAGCATAGTTCCGTGCAATTTCCAGACGATTTTGCTGAATTTCCTCCACTGCCAAACCGGTTAAAACCGCCATTTCTCCTGGATGAGGGGTTATTACGATAGGAACTTGCCGGTCTTTCAATATCGCCGTATCACCTTCCAAAGCATTAAGACCATCGGCATCGATCAAAATGGGAACTCCTGATTTCTCTAGAACCGAGCGAAGAATAGTGTTCGCCTCCCCATACCTGGACATCCCTGGACCAATGGCGCAAACCGAGACTGTGCCCAGCAGGTTCTCAAGAACCGGAAGTGCCTCCAGGGAAATGGTGGCCTCACTGCTCTCCGGCAGGGGTCGGCTCATTACTTCCATTACCGAAGCCTCCAGAATCGGCACCAATGACTCAGGAAGAGCGGCGGTAACCAGCCCCGCGCCGGTGCGTAAAGCACCATAAGAAGTCATAATGACTGCCCCCGTCATTCCTGTAGAACCTCCAATTACCAAGGCATGTCCATAAGTACCTTTATGCGATTCTGGCATCCGAGGTTTAAAAAACCTTTTAATCATATCTTCGCCGATTAGGTTCATCTTAAACTTATCATCTTCTAACAGAGCTTGAGGGATGGATATATCAGCAACAGTTAAAGTTCCCACGTAGTCCCGACCTGGATCTAAAACCAAGCCTAGTTTGGGAAGAGCGAAGGTTACAGTTTGATTAGCTTTTATAGCTACCCCATGTATCTTGCCCGTATTGGCCTCCACCCCCGAAGGAATATCTACTGCCACCACCGAGGCTTGGCTCCAATTAACCATTTGAGCTACCCGGGTTTCAAAATCATCTAGGCTGCCCCGAAAACCAATACCATAAATAGCATCAACAATAAGGTCAGCCGACAAAAGAGCAATCATTAGGCGATCCAAATCCTCATCTACCCTTAATGGAAACAGACTATCAGTCATTTTTTCCAGGATATTATAATTAACGTATGCATCGGAACTCATATTTTCGGGTTCACCCAGCAGGAAGGTATCGACCCGGGCTCCGGCATTGATAAGATGGCGTCCCAAAACCAGGCCATCGCCGCCGTTATTGCCTTTACCAGCCAGTATGATTATCTTCGCATTGCGTAGCTCACCTATTAAACCTTCAATAGTTTCTAAAACGCGTAAACCAGCGTTTTCCATAAGTATCAGGCCTGGCATTAAATATTCCTCTGTAGCTCGCCTATCTATCTCTTTCATCTGCTCTGCGCTTAGCAGCTTCATATCATCACCCCTTACTGGCAATAACGACTGCTATTGCCTGCTCTTTGCTATGTGAAAGACTTATTGCCAAGTCATCTATTTTGGCCTCATGGGCCCTAAGCAGGGCAACTTCATGCAAGATAAGCTTTGGTTTCCCCGCCTCATCCGCTACAACCTCAGTGTCGTGAAAGCGGATTCCCTTAACAAATATCGCATCCAGCTTGCGCAATGCCTCCCGGGCCGCAAATCTTGCCGCCAGAGAAGGATAGGGATCCTTTTTCCGGTAACAATACTCTATTTCCTGCTGAGTAAATACCCGTTCCAGAAACCGGGGTGTTCTAGTTATCACATTTCTTAGTCTGGCAATATCAATAATATCAATACCAATAAGCAAACTATCCCCCCTGACTTTCCAAAGCAAATTCTGAATATAGTTAAGCCCTGAAATCTCTCAGGGGCTCATGAAATGATAAGACCAGATTTTGTAGCGAGGAATTTTTCGATAGTGCAAGGCGG
>JAQUUV010000027.1:0-5130 GCA_028693695.1 Syntrophomonas sp. | reverse complement strand
CGGAGGAAGGAGCAATACTGGTAGTATTGTGACCAACGACAACGTAGCAATCTCGGAAAATTACCGCTTCAAAAATGGGAACTTATTGTTTCATGAGCCCCCAAAGGTTTCAGGGCCACATTGGTGCTAGTTGACCTTTCCTCCAACACTCAGGAGTTCGGCCCTTTCCCCTTCGCTTAATATCTTGTTCATATCCAACAGGATTAAGAGGCGATCCTCCAGTTTGCCTACCCCGGTCAAATATTCCGAGGTAATTCCCCCTACCAGCGCTGGCGGTGGTTCTATGCTATCAAACGGCAAGCGCAATACCTCGCTGACTTCATCTACCATAATGCCAACGGTCTGTCCTTCCACATTAACCACCACGCTGCGGCTTTCACTACTTAACTCAGAGGAGGCCATGTCAAATCTCTTCTTAAGATCTATTATGGGTATAATCTTGCCCCGAAGATTAATTATTCCCTCAACAAAGTTCGGAGCTTGCGGCAGTCTAGTAGGCGTAGCAATGGGAATTATCTCCATCACCTGGGTAATGGGAACCCCATACTCACATACAGTGTCACCCGTCTTTAGTTTAAATACCACCAATTGAATCTCTTCAGCCATAGTATACCCTCCTCTAATTCGCAATTATTCTGACCCATTACACCAACAAGACTATATTTGCGTAGTATTCTATTGCATATATTCTATGACAAAACCGTATTTCCTTTCTATACATAATATAATATTTATTACGCCCCCTATAGCTCCCATTTACATAACAATAACCTTGCTCGCGTGTAACATTTCTTCAGTTATCGTATACATGTTTCCTACCACACCTACCTGTAATTTATCTATCAGACCGTAAAAATCGAGACAGGTTCCGCAGGAAAGAACCTCCACTCCATTACTCTCTAAAATTTTGATATGTTCGATCAAATCAGATCCCGCGGTAGTAAGCAATACCCCGCTATTTAAAAAGATGAGGGTCTTAATCTCACCCTCCATCTGGGTGAGGGTATACATAAAACTCTTCATTAATATGCTGCCCAGTTTATCATCGCCTTGCCCCAGCGCATTGCTCTTAATCAATACTACCGTACTGCCGCTCAGGTTATCCTTTTCGGGAAGCATATCCTCCTTGGTAATATTGATGTAGAAATTGCCATCCTGTTCTTCAATCATACTTTCCAAGCTCAGTGTTTTTACCATTCTGGAAACGTTTTCAAGAGCTATTTTGTTATCAACGATAGTCATTACTTCGTGTACCTCATTACTATCAAGAGCCCTTTTGGTCATTACTACCGGTTCCGGGCAAGCCAAGCCGCGGGCATCAACTATTTTCTTCACGTAATCCAGTCATCTCCTTTGTGTCATTTGTATATATAGTTACGCTTTCACCTGTTTTCATTCTACCATAATTCCAATAATTAACACCAGTCAGCCCCCTCATGAAGTTAACAAAAAAAATTTTACTAGAATCATACGGCCTTAATATAATATAATGTTGGATAAAGGTGGTCTGACCACTAGGACACTGGTCAGTCAAGAAATGAGGACAATGGCTATGCAAAATATCTCTTCCCACCGGGTTATGGTTATCATCGGAGAAGCTGCAATGCCATGGAAGAATGGAGGAACAATATGTTAGAACTACGAATCAACGGGTTTGGCGGGCAGGGCTCCGTTACCCTGGCTCACTTGTTAGCGCAGGCTGCGCTGGAAAACGGTGAGCAGGGACAGGCCTTGCCTTTCTTCGGGGTGGAACGCCGCGGAGCGCCGGTGCGGGCAGCAGTGCGCATGTCCCCCACCACTATCCACGCGCACAGTCAATGCGAGCTGCCGGATTATGTGGTAGTGATGAGCGAAAAGCTCATCAAAGCGGCGGTCAGTGAAGGCATTACTGAGATCGGCACCGTGATCATCAATGCTCCCCACGCCGTAGCCGTGGACAAGCACCCTACCTGGCAGTTGGACGCCGACGCCATCGCCCGCGAAGCCGGATTATTTTCCGCCGACGGACCCTTTATCAATATTCCGCTGTTTGGCGCGGTGTGCCGGGTGCTAAATATCCCGCAAAATATTATGGAACAAACCATCATGAATAAATGGCCGGGCAGTGGCGAGCGCAATCTGGGCGCCGCTGGCAAGGCTTATAACACCGTAACGCAGATTAGCGTATAGCGCCATTATATTTGGATTAGCGAAAGGAATGGAAATAAATGAAATCAGTTACGAAAGCCTACCAGCCCATTTCCTGGCCGATGAAGGGAGCCGGCGGTGACACCGGTTCCTGGCGAACACACCGTCCGGTCGTTGACACTCAGATATGCACCAAATGCCAACTTTGCTGGGTATATTGTCCGGAAGCGGTCATTGACCGCAATGAAATTACGATTGATTACCGCTACTGTAAGGGCTGCGGCGTGTGCGCCACAGAATGCCCCACCGGCGCAATCAGCATGGAAAAGGAGGAGTAGCAGTATGAAAGCAGCGCAAGTTATAATGGATACCGGTGCCCATGCCGCCGCGCTGGCCGTAAAAAGCGCCCGGGTGGACGTCGTGCCCGGCTACCCCATCACCCCCCAGACCAGCATTATGGAAGCGGTGGCCGCCATGGTTGAAAATGGCGAGCTGAACGCCCGCTTCATTCCGGTGGAAGGTGAACACAGCGCCATGGCCGCTGCTGTGGCCGCATCCGCTGCCGGCGCCCGCGTTTTCACAGCCACCTCGGCCAACGGCTTACTGTATATGCACGAAGTTTTACATATGGCTTCCGGTGGACGTTTGCCGGTCGTAATGTGCAACGTAAACCGCGGTATTTTTGCCCCCTGGACCCTATGGGCCGATCATCAGGACTCATTTGCTCAGCGCGATACCGGCTGGATCCAATATCACTGCTCCTCCAATCAGGAGGTGTTCAACACCATTTTACAGGCCTTCCGCGTGGCCGAACAGATCAATATCCCTATTATGGTCAATTTTGACGGCTTTGCTATCTCCCATTGTCTGATGCCCCTCACCCTGCCACCACAGGAGGATATCGACCGTTTCCTGCCCCCGCATGAACCGAAATGGCGGCTCGACCCGGCTCATCCCTCTTCCTTCAGCAATGTGACTAATGCGGCCGAATACGCACCCTTCCGCCAGATGCTGTCCGACGATATCATGGCGTCCATCCCGCTGGTAAAGCAGGCGGCGCAGGAATATAAGGATATCACCGGCATGTGGGATGGCGACACCATCGACACCTATCTGCTGGAAGACGCCGAAGTGGTAGCATTTGCGGTCAACAGTATGGCGGCAGAATTAAGACTTTCCATCGATATCCTTCGCGAGCAGGGCATCAAAGCCGGCTTGTTACGACCGCGCCTGTATCTGCCCTTCCCTGCCGAGGATATCATCAACGCACTGCCGCAAAATGCGCAGGTGATGGTGTTGGATCGCAACTATAACTTCGGCCATCCCGGCGGCATTTTGGCTTCCGAGCTGAAAAGCGTGCTCTTTGGCCGACGCAACGACATCACGGTTAAAAACCGGGTAATGGGCATTGGTGGCATCGATCTGCCCCGCCGCTTCATGGCCGCCGAGATTCGCGCTATGATGGATGAATAAGGGGCTATCGAGGAATAAATAAGGCAGAATACGCCGAGGATTTTTTGTGCTAGACGAGGCGTCACCCTCCGGGCACTACTGGTGCTCCCTAGCGGTCGCCAATAATGTTGCAAAGCGCAGTCATACTGGACGTATTCTAAGCTTTGAGAACGAAGTATAGTGCAAAAAAGACCGGCGTAAATGACTAGTTTATTTCTTGATAGTCCCTAAAAAGCATAGACCATGAAAGGAATGGATGATATATGACTACCAGTATTAAACAATTACCGGATATTGAGCAGGTTTTAAGCGGCAACGGGGCCTGCGGCGGCTGCCCTGCCACGATGGCGCTGCGCATTGTGGGCAAGGCTTTGGGGTCAAATGCCATCATGCTGCTGACCCCTTCCTGCTCGGTAGCCAGCATGGGTATGACCCCCAAGCTGGGCTACAACTGGCCCGGCATTAATATTTGCTTTGCGACCGCTGGCTCTTCGGCCTCCGGTATTACCCACGCGGTTGAAATAATGAAGGAAAAAGGCCGCCTGCAAGGCGAACTGCCCACCGTATTCAGTTGGGTGGGTGACGGCGGCACCTATGACATCGGCTTCCAGGCGCTTTCAGCCGCAGCCGAGCGCAACGATAATATGATTCACTTTTGCTATAACAACGAAGCCTACAGCAACACCGGTGTGCAACGCAGCGGTGCCACCCCGCGCGGCAGCTTCACCACCACCACCCCCACCGGCAAGCGCCAGCCCAAGAAAAACATGGCCCTGCTGATGCTGGAGCACAATATTCCCTACGTGGCTACCGCCACCGTGGCTTACCCCGGCGACCTGTACGACAAGGTGGTGAAAGCCAAAAACATCCCTGGCATGAAATACATCGAAATTCTGGCCCCTTGCTATTTAGGCTGGCAGTTCGATATGCCTGAAACCGTGCAGTTGAGCCGTATGGCTGTGAAGAGCGGTGCCTGGCTGTTATGGGAAGCGGAAAATCGCAAGATCAGCTTTAATAAGCCCAGCTCGCTTATCATCAGCGGCAAAAAAGACGCTGACCCGGTGAATGAATACGTAATGAAGCAGGGTCGCTTCAACCGCCTGCTTAAAGGCCCTGATGCAGAGAGCCGCATCGCCGAAATTCAAAGCGACATCGATCGCGAGATCGCTTTTATGCGGGAACGCGCAAAGATTACGATTTAGTTTTCACGATAAACTATATATAATATATATAGTTACTAAAATTGTATTGTTGTAAATACGATAGCAGGAAGGTAGGCGTCTCATTGTCTTTCCATCCAATTAAGACCAAAAAAATATATGAAGAGATCGTGGAACAATTAAAAGGTATGATTAGCACAGGTGACCTTCAGCCTGGCAATAAACTGCCTGCCGAGCGAGATATGGCTGAATCCCTGGGGGTTAGCCGGGCATCGGTGCGTGAAGCGCTTACCGCCTTGGAAACCATGGGAATCCTTGATATAAGGCCCGGTGAAGGTACATTTGTGCGGCGCACCAGTGATTCTGAGACCTTTGAACCCCTGGCCCTGCT
>JAQUUV010000241.1 GCA_028693695.1 Syntrophomonas sp. | reverse complement strand
TTAATATGGGAAAAACTAGCATTGTCCATGGGGCAGTGCTATAATTTTATTTATCATGTGTACAAGTTTGTGCTCAAGGAGGTGCTTATGGATTTTATTCGTATCCAGGATAAAATTATCAGCTGGCAAAGAATTGAAAACACCTTGAAGAAGATATTGCAGCTGCGAGCCCGGGGGATATCTCAGCAAGAAGTTGCCGATCGCTTATCCGTTGATCGCACCTTTATTTCTCGTTTAGAAGGTATAGGTGAGTTGCGAAAGGGGCAGACTATAGCCTGTATCGGCTTTCCATTAATTAACAAAACGGAAATTCAAGAAATCCTGGAAAAAGAAGGCGTGGATTTCATATTACTAATGACGGAAAAGGAAAGGCTGGATTTCGTAAACCAATGCTCTGGCAAGGAACTGCTCAATGAAATAATGGATTTGGTTGCCCGTATACGCAAATACGAGGTGGTCATCTGCCTGGGTTCGGATGAACGCGTCAAGCTGATTGAGGGCATGCTGGACGCAGAAGTAATCTCCATGGAAATCGGTACTTCGCCCATAACCGAGGATAAATGGGTGGATCCTCAAGAAATCCTTAAAATACTACGCGCCATTAAAAGCGCGAGATAGGCCAACAGGGAAGCGTGGGGACGGTTCTTTTGCTTCCTTCTTGGGATCCCGATAAAAGGAAGCAAAAGAACCGTCCCCTTGCTTCCCGGTAGGAGTAAACATAGGAGGCTTTGCCTTGAAACGTATCGTAAGTGTCAGCTTGGGTTCTTCAAAAAGAGACCATGCCTTTGAAACTGATTTTATGGGTGAAAGTTTTCGAATTGAGAGAATCGGCACCAACGGAGATTGGGATAAAGCTATACAATTGATCAGAGACCTGGATGGTAAAATAGATGCCTTTGGGATGGGAGGAATTGACCTCTATGTCCAGTTGGGCGGTAAGCGTTATGTGATTAAGGATGCTAAGAGACTGATGGTCGAGGCCCGGAAGACCCCCATGGTGGATGGCAGCGGCCTAAAAAACACCCTGGAGCGTAAATGTGTCCTGGACATACAGAAAGATGGCATATATGACCTAAAGGGCAAGAAGGTCCTGATGGTATGTGGCATAGACCGTTTTGGAATGGCTGAGGCCTTTGAGGAAGTGGGAGCTCGCTTGACTGTAGGTGACCTTATATATGCTGTAGGAGTACCTATTCCTATGCACTCCCTCAAGACCTTGCGCATAGTGGGTAGTCTGGTTGCTCCTATAGTAGTCAGGCTGCCCTTTGACATGCTTTATCCTACCGGGAAAAAACAAGAAGTCATAATTCCAAAATATTCAAAATACTATTATAATGCAGACGTCATAGCAGGAGATTTTATATATATTCGCCGCTACCTGCCCGAGAGGCTGGATGGTAAGGTAATAGTTACCAATACCACCACCCAAGACGACCTGATACTGCTCAAAGAGCGGGGTGTAAGCAAGGTTATCACCACTACCCCGGATATGGGTGGACGTTCCTTCGGAACCAACGTGATTGAAGCCTTGATGGTCAGTCTGATGGGCAAACCCATGGACCAGATAAGACCGGAGGATTATTACGCCATGTTGAAGGAATTAAACATGAAGCCGGGAGTAATCGATTTGGAGAGGTCTAGTGCTTGATTTAGATTTTGCCTTTTTTAATATGCGGGACAGTAACCGTCAGGGGCTAGCCAACCGGAAATCATTTTTGGACAGGCTGGCCCCGATTCTATTTCCTCCCCGGGTAAAGCAGCTGATTCATTTCGGTCGGCTGGGATTGAAGGGTTGTAACGTCCTGCTACCCATGGGAGAGGGTAACTGGACTATCCTTAATCCTGATAATCGCGGACGGATGATTGAGAAAACAGAGGCCATTTTAAACGATTATGAGCTTCCCCGCATGGGTGTAGATAGAAGGCTGAAAAGCTTGTTCCTTACCCAGGAGCACAGCCTGCACCTCGTGTTCGGAGATCACTTTATAAGCGCCCTGGCAGCTATCCTGGTTGAAAAGACTATAGCCTTGCAGGATATTAAAAAACTGATTTTGGTAGGCGATATTCCTGATCTATGTCCCTTGCTAAACAATGTATCCCGCTACCATATTCCAATATCCGTGCAGAATTATCATCCAGTCGGGAATGAAATTATGGTTCACCGCTTATTATATGAAGAGGGATTGGCAGTCAGTAATAGCTATGTAAATCCGCATAACTGGGGCAGAGGGGATTTGGTAGTATCCTTTGAGCCTGGCTCCCGCAGTCTGGCCATCGCATCTCCGGAGGTCTTTGGTATCAGGCTTGACGATGACAGCAGCGGGCTGGCGCCAGAGCTGGAACAAGTGCTGGCCGGGGCGGGGCTAAATCCGAAAATAAATACCCTGGCTCCGATTTTAGAAACTTGTCTGCTGGCTCAAGCAGGATATTTTAACCCTAATGGAGAAGATATCCATCAAGCGTTGATTGCGGCTGGTGATGGCATCGGCTTATGGGAGCCATTTCTTGACAATGGGTTATGAGGTCTTTATAATTGATTTCATTATGAAAAGCACATTTGCTGGCTATATCGTTGGCATTATTTTATTTTAGGGGCTATCAAGAGATAAACGAGGCGGAATACTCCGAGTATTTCTCGTGCTAGACAAGGCGTCAAAGCGCAGTCATACTGGACCGTATTGCTAGCTTTGAGAACGAAGTATAGCGCGAAAAAGAACGGAGTAAATGACTAGTTTATTTTTTGATAGTCCCTCAGCCTGCAGAACACCGGGACGGCCGGGTTTGGCAGGACATTTATGTTAGGAGAGATTTTATGGCGGAGCGTGAAGAAAGAGAGATTATTTTAACCAAAGAGGGCCTGGAAAAGCTGGAAACAGAACTGGAAACCCTAAAATCCTCGCGCCGTGAAGAGGTTGCAGAGCGCATCAAACAGGCCATTGCGTTTGGAGACATTTCCGAAAACTCGGAATATGAGGACGCGAAAAATGAACAGGCCTTTATCGAGGGTAGAATATTCGCCCTGGAACAGACCCTCAAGAAAGCGCGCTTGATGGAAGATGCAGATATCCGCACTGATGTGGTTTCTTTAGGATCCCGGGTAAAATTAAAGGAAATGAAATCGGGACGGGAAGTAAACGTGACCCTGGTTTCCTCGGTAGAGTCCAAATTAAAGGACGGTAAAATATCCGACGAATCACCGGTAGGTAAGGCCATTATGGGCAAGACGATGAAGACCGTGGTGTCCGTTGAAGCCCCGGCAGGTATTATAAAATACAAGATTATTAAGGTCGAAAAATAGGGCCGTAAATTTATACTTTAAGGAAGCGTGAAGATGTCAGAACAAGAATTGAACATTAATGATCTGAAGCAGGTTCGCCTGGACAA
>JAQUUV010000026.1:13053-15942 GCA_028693695.1 Syntrophomonas sp. | reverse complement strand
GCGAAAGTCGAATAATCCTTATGACGATTTTGCCTTGCTTATTTCTTGATAGCCCCTTACTTGAATAATTAAATGTTATTGTGTTATACTTCTAATGTATCTTGCTAATACTGTATTAGAAAGAGTGGGTAACTGCCCACTCTTTCTATTGTAATCTACCTTAGAAGCCTCAATAATAATGGGGGTGGCATGAAAATGGCCAGAGGAGCGATAGATTCACAGATAAGGTCTGTAATCGCTGGTAAACTTCAGGAAAAAGGTATAGATTTATATGAGATTGAATACAAAAAAGAAGCTGATGGGCAGGTTTTAAGAATTTATATTGATACCTTAGAAGGTGTCGATGTAGCTATTTGTGCCCGAGCCACCAGAGCCGTTAAAGACTACATAGATACAGAGAGTAACCTATATTATGATAATTTAGAAGTATCATCCCCGGGTATTGACCGGATACTGAAGACTGATAGTGATTATGCAAGATTTCAGGGTGAAAGAGTATTGGTCAAGACTTCCCAGCTTGTAGAAGGGCAGAAGAAGTTTATTGGTATTCTAGCTAATACTAACCAGGATATACTAAGTATAGAAATCGAGGGTAATCTGCTGCAAATATCCCGTGATGCTATATCGATCGTCCGGCTCCATCCAGATATATAAGGAGGAAGAATAATGTCCAATGAGCTCATGCAGGCATTGAAGGAATTGGAAAAGGAACGGGGAATTCCCCAGGAAGCGTTAATTGAAGCAATTAAATCAGCTTTAAATACAGCTTACAAAAAGAACTTTGGTACCACTCAGAACGTAAGTGTGGAATTAAACAAAATGACCGGCGAGGTGCAAGTTTATGCTCAGAAGCGGGTTGCACAGCAAGTAAAGGATTCCTGTATGGAGATATCATTGGAAGAAGCTCAAATGATAGATCCCACCTGTGAAGAGGATACAATAATTAGTGTGGAAATAACTCCTTCGAATTTTGGCCGGATAGCCGCTCAGACCGCTAAGCAGGTAGTAGTACAGAAGCTACGGGAAGCCGAACGGACTTTGATATATGAAGAGTTTTCTGAACGAGAAGGAGAAGTAGTAACCGGAACCATTCAAAGGATTGAATCTAAAACGGTAGTGGTAAACCTTGGAAGAACCGAGGGGATTATGTTACCTTCCGATCAAATTTTATCTGAACGGTATGAAGTTGGGCAAAGAGTTAAAGGTTATATCTATGAAGTCAAAAACACTTCCAAGGGTCCTAGCGTATTTATTTCTCGAACTCATCCCTATTTTTTAAAACGTCTATTTGAACTTGAGGTTCCGGAAATATATGAAGGATTAGTGGAAATAAAATCTATTGCTAGGGAAGCTGGTTCACGTTCTAAAATATCTGTGCATTCCATTGATGATAAAATTGATTCCGTTGGTGCTTGCGTTGGACCCCGGGGTATTAGAGTGCAGAATATTGTTACTGAGTTAAATGGTGAAAAAATTGATATTATCAAGTACCATAGAGACCCCGATAAGTTTATAGCTAATGCGCTAAGTCCATCTAAGGTCTTGTTGGTATGGATAGATGGAGAGGGGAAAAAAGCCCGGGTGGTTGTACCTGATTATCAACTCTCCTTAGCCATTGGTAAAGAAGGGCAAAATGCCCGCTTAGCTGCCAAACTTACTGGCTGGAAAATAGATATTAAGAGTGAAAGCCAGGCGGAAGAGGAGAATGAACCCGATGATTAAGGCACGCAAACTGCCGCAGCGAATGTGCGTGGGTTGTAGGGAAATGAAGAACAAGAAGGAATTAATAAGGGTGGTCAGAACCCCGGAGGGCCTGGTGGAGATTGATTCCACGGGTAAAAAGTCGGGGCGGGGAGCATACCTTTGTCCTGACCAGGAATGTTTCAATCTTGCGGTAAAGGGTAAGAGGCTGCAAAAAGCTCTTCAGCACGAGATAGCCCTAGATATACTGAATAATTTAAGAGGACAGTTAAATATAAAGGAAAGCCCATAGAAAAAGGTGAGTGGTAGTTTGAAAAGAGTATATAACCTTATAGGCATAGCCCAACGAGCTGGAAAGACCTCTTCGGGAACTATGGCGGCCAGAAATAGTCTGATAAGGCATAGGGCTTGTATTTTGCTTATGAGTAAAGATATAGCTGAAAATACCAGGGAATTATTAATGAAAAGTTGTGCCAAACAGAATATTCCTTGGCTGGTGTTAGGTGATAAATATGAAATTGGCGCCAGTATCGGTAAAGCCTATCGAGTAGCCATAACCATAAACGATCCGGGTATGGCTAGTGCTATTGTGAAAGCAGTAGAGGCAGCAAAAGAGGCAAAAACTATGGGGGTGGTTGAATGGCCAAAATAAGAGTGCATGAATTGGCGAAAGAACTCGGTATACCCAGTAAAGAGATGGTTGATACCCTACAAAATTTGGGGTTGGATCTTAAAAATCACATGAGTACGATGGAAGAATCACAGGCCTCCTGGGTTAGAAAGCGGCTGGGTGAAAAAAATCAACCAGCCCCTCAAATAGTACAGCCAGTTGTTCGGGACGAGCACCCAGGTGCTGAACCCCGGAAGGGCTCTGCCACCAGCTCTCCCAGGGCGCAGCAGAATAAGGGTATAAATAGAGCGGTTCAACCAAGACCAGGAATTAATTCCCCAAGCGGACCGGTGGGGAAAGATCAGGAAAAGGCGTCAGGAAGTAGAACGACGGGTTTACAACCAAATCCATCTGGTATACAAGAAATCCAACCGCCTGAGTTTGAGAGACGTGGTAATGAGTTTAGAAACAATCAGCCCAGACCGATGAGTGGCTCTGATTATAGGCAGGGTGACGTTAGGCCAGGAGCTGGTCCTAGACCAGCAAATGGTCCAGATAATAGGCAGAGTGCTCCTAGA
>JAQUUV010000026.1:0-12953 GCA_028693695.1 Syntrophomonas sp. | reverse complement strand
GATAATAGGCAGAGTGCTCCTAGACCAGGAACTGGCCCCCGGCCAACGAATGGCCCGGATAATAGGCAGAGTGCTCCTAGACCGGGAACTGGCCCCCGGCCAACGAATGGCCCGGATAATAGGCAGAGTGCTCCTAGACCAGGAACTGGCCCCCGGCCAACGAATGGCCCGGATAATAGGCAGGGTGCTCCTAGGCCAGGAACTGGCCCTAGACCAGCATCTTCAACTCCCACCAGTAATCCCGGATTCGGACCAAATAAAAAGCCGGGGTTTGCAAACACTCAGGGTAAACCGCCCAAGAAAGCGGCTCCCCTAAAACCCCAGTTTACTAAAGATTACAGTCGACCCCAGAAGAAGGGTAAACATAAAAAGAAAAAAGAGGATGCAATTTTAGTAACGCCTGATTTAATTACTGTAGGCGATTCCCTTCAGGTAAGAGAATTGGCAGACAAACTAGCTAAAGGTTCAGCGGAAATCGTTAAAAAGCTAATGGAACTTGGTATAATGGCGACTATCAATCAGGAGATTGATTTTGACACTGTAGAGATTATTGCCAGCCTGTATGACGTGGCGGTTGAACGTGAAGTCACCGAAGTACAAAAAATACTGGAAGAAATCGTTGACAGCGATGAAAGCCTCTTGCCCCGTTCGCCTATTATCACGGTTATGGGCCATGTAGATCATGGCAAGACCTCATTGCTGGATAAGATTCGTAAAGCAGATGTGGTTTCGGGAGAAGCCGGGGGGATTACCCAGCATATTGGAGCATACCAGGTAACGGTGAATAACAACCGGATAACATTTATTGATACCCCGGGGCATGCGGCATTTACGGCTATGAGAGCCAGAGGTGCTAACCTTACTGATATAGTAATCCTGGTGGTGGCAGCCGATGACGGGGTTATGCCTCAGACCATAGAAGCAATCAATCACATTAAAGCTGCTAAAGTTCCCTTTGTAGTGGCCTTGAATAAAATGGATAAGCCCGATGTTAATCCAGACAAAGTAATGCAACAGCTGACTGAATATAATATTGTCGCTGAAGAATGGGGCGGCGACACCATGTTTGTACCAGTATCCGCTAAAACGGGTATGGGTATTGATAACCTTTTGGAGAGGGTACTGTTGGTAGCCGAAATGCATGAAATCAAGGCTAACCCAGACCGACCAGCCGAAGGCGTCGTGATTGAAGGGGAACTCGATAAAGGACGTGGCGCGGTAGCCACTCTATTAGTTCAGAAGGGCACTTTAAAGGTAGGGGACTCCATAATATGTGGGTTTACCTGGTGCAAAGTCAGGGCTATGACTGATTATCGGGGACGTAAGGTTGATAAGGCCTTGCCCTCCATGCCGGTAGAAATTACTGGTTGGTCCGATGTTCCCGAAGTAGGAGAAAAAGTTCAGGTTTGTGACGAAAAGATTGCCAAGGAGATAGCCAGTCTAAGATTGAGTGAGAAGAAGCTAGAAGATCAAAAGCGAAACAGCAAGATTTCGCTGGACGATTTCTATAAGCAAATGCAAACGGGAATGAAAGAATTGAACCTGATAATAAAGGGCGATGTTCAGGGTTCCATTGAAGCCTTGGCGCAATCATTGCTCAGGCTAAGTACAGGTGAGGTCAAGGTGAATGTTATTCATTCAGCAGTAGGAGCTATTACCGAAACTGATGTAATGTTGGCTTCAGCGTCCAATGCGATTATTATCGGCTTCAACGTGCGACCTGATGTGAAAGCCCGGAAATATGCCGAGGAGGAGAACATAGATGTTCGCCTGTACCGGGTAATATATGAGGCTATCGATGCTGTGAAGAAAGCAATGGAAGGGCTGCTTGATCCTGAGTTTATCGAGAAATATCTGGGACGTGCCGAGGTAAGGGCAACCTTCAAAACGCCAAATTTCGGAACGATTGCTGGTTCTTATGTCATTGACGGGAAGCTGCAAAGAAATGCCGGTATGCGGATATTGCGGGACTCAGTCATAGTTTATGAGGGGAAACTTTCATCTTTGAGGCGGTTTAAAGATGACGCCAAGGAGGTCGTGGAAGGCTATGAATGCGGGATTGGCATCAAAGACTTTAACGATATTAGAGAGGGTGACATTATCGAAGCCTATACTATGGAAGAGATTGCCCGAAAACTTTAGAATATCGATCACTGGATTTTTTACCGCCTATACTAAGAATGGTTGCTTCAGCGTAGAAAGAGTAAATAGTCCACTGAATGGGGTGTTAAGATGGGAAAACGCAGGCAGGAAAGAATGGCAGTAGAGATAAAGAGAATTCTGTCGACCATAATACAGGAAGACATAAAAGATCCTCGCATTGATTTTACATCGGTTTCAGTCACGCGAGTGGACGTAGCTCAGGATATAAGTCATGCTCGGGTCTATATCAGCATCCTGGGTAGTGAAGAAAAACAATCTGAAACCATGCAAGCATTGCAAAAAGCCCGAGGCTTTATCAGGTCGGGACTGGCACAGGGTATCCAGATTAGGCATGCCCCTGACTTGGAATTTCGGCTGGATAAATCCATAGAGCATGGGATGAAGATTTCTTCATTACTGGAAGGGCTCAAGGAAACTAAGGGGGATAAGGAACCGGGTGATGAAGAGCTTGAATAAAATCGCCCGGGAAATAAAAAAAAGAGATGATTACCTGCTGGTAGGACATACCATCCCAGATGGAGATTGTATCGGTTCGTTAATTGGCCTGTATTTAGGGCTTCTGGCTCTAGGGAAAAACGTCCGGATCCTTTTGCAGGATCCGGTTCCGTCTATATATAGTTATTTACGGGGCAGTGATGTGGTGCTTAGCCTCAAACAATTAAAAGGGACGGTAAGTAATGTAATTTTTTTGGACTGCTCTGATGAGGAGCGTACCGGCGAACAGGTGGTTAATATCCTGGAAGAAAGGGTATTTACGATCAATATTGATCACCACCAGAGTAATACCATGTTTGGCAACTTAAATTATGTTGATAACAAGTCATCATCTACTGCGGAACTGGTATTTGAGCTTTTGAGGCATTTGAAGGTCGAAATTACTCCCGATATCGCCAACGCTCTATATGTAGGTGTAGTACAGGATACAGGCGGATTTATGCACAATAGTACTAGCAGCGCAACCTTCAGAACTGCGGCAGAATTGCTTGATAGGGGAGTAAACCTGGATTTAATAAAGCTGAACCTGTTTGAATCCAAGAGCCGGGCTGAAGTGATGCTGTTATGTCTGGCATTGAAACATATTAATTTTAACTCTAGCGGCAAAATTGCTTGGATGATATTAAATTACGAAGATGTAAAGGCTATAGGAGCCTTAGATATATGCCCAGAAGGTATTATTAATCACACCTTAATGATAAAAGGTGTAGAGGTAGGACTACTGTTCAGAGAGATAAGCCCAGGGCTTATTAAAATTGGGTTCCGTTCTAAGGGAGATGTGGATGTGTCTGTTCTAGCGGCTATATTCGGTGGCGGTGGTCACCAGAGAGCGGCGGGGGCCAAGCAGGAAGGAAGTATGGAAGAAGCAGAGAGTCAAGTGATTTTTACCGTGGAGGGTGTGGTAGGTTAGGTGGATGGTTTTATCAATGTAAATAAAGCCGCGGGCATGACCTCCTTTGATGTTATCAAAAAGCTAAAGAAAGTGTTTCCCAAAACTAAATTGGGGCATCTGGGGACTTTAGACCCGATGGCTTTAGGAGTCCTCCCGGTGGCGATTGGTTATGCTACTCGAGTAATTGAATATGTTAGTGAAAAAAACAAAGTTTATTTAGCTACAATGACCCTCGGCGGGGTATCTGATACTCAGGACGCCTGGGGGAATATAGAATATAAGGCCGATATTGATTTTAATGCGGATAATTTGCCGGCGATTCTGGAAAAATATACGGGTAATATTCACCAAATACCGCCCATGTATTCAGCCGTACATCATAATGGAGATAGGTTGTACGAATTGGCTCGTCAGGGAATTACGGTGGATAGACAATCTCGAGAGATTAAGATTGAATATATAAAATTATTGACTACGGATATAGATGGAGAAAACAGGCCCGGGATAAAACTGGAAGTGGGCTGTTCAAAAGGCACCTATATTAGAACCCTCTGCCACGACATTGGTGCAGAACTTGGAACCGGAGCCTACCTGTCAGCATTGACCCGTATCCGAGCAGGCATATTTACTATTGAAAATTCCTATTCCTTGGAGGAAATCAATCAGCATACCGCTAGTCTCTCCGACTTGATCAAGGCTGTCGACTTTCCTCTTATGCATCTAGGGCAGATTGCGATTGATTCAGAGGATTTAGATAAAGTTTTCAACGGTAATCGTATCACTATCGATGCAAAATATCCTCTGGAAATTGTCAGAGTTTATGACCCACAGGGCAGGCTGGTTTCTATTGCCCAATGCTCGGCGGGCGAAAATTGTACTATTTTACAGCCTCTCAAAGTATTCAAATAATATTTACAAGGAGCTTCAGTAATGCAAACAGTAATGGGAATAGAAAATTTTCATGATAAATGCAAGCCGATTTATCTGGCTCTGGGTAATTTTGACGGAGTACACAAGGGACATCATAGTTTAATTCAAGCTTTGATAGATAAGGCCACGGTTAATGAGGGTCAGGCTTTAGCATTTATATTTGAACCTCACCCAGCCCAAGTACTAATGCCGGAACGGGCACCGCGCTTGTTACTTACACCTCATGGTAAGGCCGATTTGTTAGAAAAAATCGGGCTGGATGTACTTATCTATAATCCTTTTACTCGCGAAATAGCTGCTTGGTCGCCAGAGCAATTTGTGGAAAAAATATTAATTAGCGCACTGCAAATTAGTGAAGTATTTGTAGGGTTTAACTACACATTCGGGCACCGGGGAGCAGGAACTCCCGAGTACCTTAAGCAACTGGGAGATAAATTGGGTTTCGGTGTAAACATAATAGCTCCGGTTACCTATGAGGGCGAGCCGATTTCAAGCAGTCTGGTAAGAAAAGCACTGAAAGTTGGGGATGTTCTTACTGCCTTTAACATGTTGGGCTATCATCCGGTCATTGAAGGAGTGGTAGCAGAGGGAGAACATCGTGGTTCTCAGATTGGTTTTCCTACTGCTAATGTAGGAGTGGAAGCTATTTATAATATTCCCGGCAAAGGCGTTTATGCTGCTCATGCCTGGATAGGAAGCAAGGTTTATAACTGTGTGGTCAATATCGGCAGCAAACCCACCTTTCACCAAGAATACCCTGTTTCCATTGAAGCTCACCTGATGAATTTTACTGGAGATATATACGGGCAAGAAATACGCTTGTCTTTCTTAGAGAAGCTGAGAGACGAACAGCGTTTTCAATCTATTGAAGAACTGGTCTCCCAGATTGCTAGGGACCGCAATAAAGCAGATGAGATTTGCAGGGCTTACGATAGGGATTTATAAGGCATGCACCAAGTTTACTTTTCATTAGCACTATGTTAAAATAACTCTGTTGTAGGCGATTTTACAGCAAAGAGCGGCAAGGTCTTTGACCTGGTTTTAAAATAATCATTAAGTAATTGGATGGATACTGCGATAGCCAGGCAGTAATAAATCCGGGAACCACCGGCTAGGGTTGGCGATTTCACCGACACCAGTCTTGGTCAGTGGCGTTTAAATGTGAGGAGGTGAAAAGCTTGGCACTGTCTTTAGAAAAAAAGCAAGAAATAATTAAGGCTTATCAGGTACATGAGAATGACACTGGTTCTCCCGAAGTGCAAATAGCTATTCTTACTGATAGAATAAACTATTTAAATGAACATCTGAAAGCAAATAAAAAAGACCATCATTCTAGAAGAGGCCTGTTAAAAATGGTTGGACAAAGGCGGTCACTTTTAGATTATCTGAAGAATAATAACTTTGACCGTTATCGCAACATTGTTACTCGATTAGGTCTACGCAGGTAAAGAGCGGAATGCCGCTCTTTAAATTTATACAGATATAGCGTATAGCGAAAGGAGGAGTTTCACATCGTTCACAAATACCAAACCGAGATTGCTGGAAGACCTCTGGTGGTAGAGGTTGGACAGGTAGCTAAACAGGCCAATGGATCAGCTCTGGTGAGATATGGAGATACTGTTGTTTTAGTTACTGCTACAGCATCTAGTCCTCGAGAAGGCCTGGATTTTTTCCCGTTAACCGTAGAGTATGAAGAAAAGCAATATGCAATAGGTAAAATTCCGGGTGGCTTTATTAAACGCGAAGGTAGAGCTACTGAAAATGCAACACTTTCAGCCCGCCAGATAGACCGTCCCATTAGGCCACTATTCCCCAAAGCTTATAAAAATGATTTGCAGGTAGTGGCAAGCATCCTATCGGTTGACAAGGATAATTCGCCTGACATTACGGCGATAATAGGCGCTGCAGTAGCTTTGGGCGTTTCCAACATACCCTTTGCTGGACCAGTAGCAGCAGTTATCGTTGGCCTTATAGACGGCCAACTTATCATAAACCCGACTGTAGAACAGCATCACCAGAGTGATTTACACCTGGTAGTGGCGGGTACCCAAGAAGCCATTATGATGGTCGAGGGTCATGCTAACGAAGTTCCGGAACAGACTATCCTGGAGGCAATTTTCTTTGCCCATGAGGAAATCAAGCGTATTAATGCTTTCCTGGAACCAATTATAGTTGAGTTGGCAAAAACCAAGCTTGAGGTAGTAACCGTCGGTGTAGATGAGCAGATGAACAGCGTGGTTAGAGAATTTTCTGCGTCCAGTTTAGAAGAAGCGGTTAAAAATCCCGAGAAGAAAGCCAGAGAAGCCCATATGGATACAGCTCGGGCTGCTATTATGGAGCATTTCAAGGAGATTTATCCGGATCAAGCCAAACAGATTGCCAGCATCGTGGACAAGTTGCTCAAAGAAATCGTAAGAAAAATGATTCTAGATGAAGGTGATCGGGTAGATGGAAGAAAACTGGATGAAATAAGACAGATTAGCTGTGAGGTGGGTTTCCTGCCTAGAACGCACGGCTCTGGCTTGTTTACTCGGGGGCAGACTCAGGTATTGTCAGTTACTACCTTAGGGCCTATGCGTGAAAATCAGCTTTTGGATGGATTAGGAATTGAGGAAACCAAAAGATATATTCATCATTACAATTTCCCCCCCTACAGTGTCGGTGAGACCAAGCCAATGCGTGGGCCGAGCAGAAGAGATATAGGACATGGAGCTCTAGCTGAAAGAGCTTTGCTGGCTGTTCTGCCATCACTCGAAGAATTTCCTTATACCATTAGAGTCGTATCAGAAGTATTGGAATCCAATGGATCCAGCTCAATGGGTAGTGTTTGCGGCAGCAGTTTATCATTAATGCATGCCGGAGTTCCCATCAAGTCACCGGTTTCCGGTATAGCTATGGGATTGGT
The DNA here is from genome assembly GCA_028693695.1 of Syntrophomonas sp. GTDB lineage: Bacteria > Bacillota > Syntrophomonadia > Syntrophomonadales > Syntrophomonadaceae > PHAA01. The sequence continues at coordinate 5,568 of JAQUUV010000026.1, read as the reverse complement.
TAAAGGTGAGGACAAGTTTGCCATTCTGAGCGATATTCAGGGGATAGAAGATGCACTAGGGGACATGGACTTTAAGTTGGCTGGAACTGCCAAGGGAGTTACAGCTTTACAGATGGATATAAAGATTAGCGGCGTGAACCGGGAAATAGTTGAGGCCGCACTAGCCAAGGCCCGCGAGGGTAGAATGTTCATAATGGAAAAAATGATAGCGGCTATTGACAAACCCAATGTGGAACTATCTCCTTATGCGCCCCAGATGATTAGGATGCAGATTCACCCCGACAAAATTAGAGAAGTCATTGGCCCGGGTGGAAAAACCATTCATAAAATTGTGGCCGAGAGCGGGTGCAAAATTGACATTGAGGATGACGGCAGCCTGTTTATTATTGCTACCGATGATGAAGGCGCCAAGAAAGCTCGTTTCCTGATTGAATCCATTCTAGCTGAGGTTGAGGTGGGTAAGGTTTATATGGGAACAGTTAAACGAATCATGGACTTCGGAGCTTTTGTGGAGATTATTCCGGGGGTCCTAGGTTCCAGCGGCAAAGAAGGACTGGTGCATATATCCCAGCTTGACGAAGCGAGGGTAAACAAAGTTGAGGATATTGTGAAGTTAGGGGATAAAATTGAGGTCAAGGTCACTGAAGTTGACCGTCAAGGCAGGGTAAATCTCTCCCGGAAAGCAGCTTTGAAAATGGCCAACAACTCTACAACTATTTAGCTCGACTATTTCGGGTTTATTAGGGTTGAAGCTCGAAAATTCCTTAAAGCTTGAAAAGAAAACTGAATAGTAGTGCTCACTGCCGAATATTATTTTTATAAGAAAATAAGAAGGCGGTGGGTATTATTTTTTAAAGAAAGGGTTTCATGTTATTAAATTAGATAGCCGAACCCTTTTTCTTGTGTCCTTTTTTATTAGTTTAACGCTGATAACAACTTGGATGGATCGAATAGAACGCGATTTATTAGGGGTTCCGGAAGGCGTCACGGTTGAGAATGTCAAGGTGGAAAGATTGCTTCCGGGAGAACTGCGCGGAGTAGTCGAAGAGATGGCCATGAGATATCAGAAACTTCCGATTGAGCCCAGATTAGACCAAGAAACAGGGGCTATCATTGCTGAAGAATCTGGAACGAGTGTAGATGTGGATAAAACTTTGGCTCAAATCCAAGTAGCTGCTCCCGGGCAAAAAGTTCAACTGGAAATCATAACTAGCCAGCCTCGTCATCGCAGCCAAGATATTACGAATGCCAAGCATCCCATAGCGGGGTATCAGACCTGGTTTCATGGTAGTCCGGAAAGGTATAAAAATATTTCAGTAGCACTGAAAAGTATAAACAATACCCTGGTATGGCCGGGGGAAGTATTTTCATTTAATGAGGTTACCGGGCCTAGAACGCCAGAGAGGGGGTATCTTCCTGCTCCTATTATCTTAAACGGAGGATTTGATGTTGGCTATGGGGGAGGTGTCTGCCAGGTATCCAGTACCGTATATAATGCGGCTTTGCTAGCTAAGCTGCCCATCATTGAACGACACGCTCATACTAAGCCCGTTCACTATGTTCCCGAGGGAAAAGATGCCACGGTGAATTATGGTTATCTGGACATGAAGTTCTCTAATAACCGGAATGGCCCACTCATTATTAAGACCACCTTGCAGAATGGCCGTATATATGTGGAGTTAAGGACTATCAAGGAATAAATAAGGCATAATACTCCGACGTCACTAGTTTATTATTTGATAGTCACTTAAGAGGGGAGAAATGATTTTGTGAAAATATTTTATTTTTCCAGGAGAAGATTACTCACTATGGCTGTAGTTATGCTGTTAGCTTGTGGAGTTCTGGGTCTGGCATTTTTCAGCCAGGAAACTACCATGGTTGCTTCCAATATTGAAGAACCGATATTTCAAGGCAATACAGGTGCCAAAGTGGTAGCTATAACCGTTAATGTGGATTGGGGTGAAGAGTTTATTCCGGCTATGTTAGAGGAATTTAAGAAAAACAATGCACAGGTAAGCTTTTTTGTTACTGGCAAGTGGGCGGAAAAGAATCCTGAATTACTAAAACAAATGGCCATAGCCGGGCACAGCATCCAAAATCATGGTTACCGGCATTGTCATTTTAATCAGTTGTCGTCAGGCGAGGTAAGCAGTGAAATAAAAAAGGCCGAAGAGATTATCAGCAAAATAACGGGGCAGCCCAGCACCTTCTTTGCCTCTCCTTATGGAGAATACAATCCTCAACTGGTCAGGGCGGTGAATGGGCTTAACTATAAATATATTATGTGGAGCGTGGATACTATAGACTGGCAGCGTCCTAATCCCGCCACAATCGTAAAAAGGGTAAGTAATAAGGTACACAACGATGCCATCATCCTCATGCACCCAACCGAGCCAACTGTGAAAGCACTTCCCGATATGCTCAAGTATTTGCAGGAACAAAATTATAAAATGATAACGATAAACAAGATAACGGCTGGTCCCAATAATGAAAGTAATTAGGTTTATCGAGATGAATAAGAAAAAGCCGCTCCTGTTGTACCTTATCATTTGTCTATGCCTGGCGTTTCCTGCTCCATTATTGGCTGCACCCCGCCTTAGCTCATCATACTATTGTCTGGTAGATCGGGAAACTGGTCAGCCCATTCTGGGACATAATGCTACTACCAGGCGCCCCATGGCCAGCACAACCAAAATGATGACAGCCATTTTAGCTATAGAATATGCTGGCCTGGATGAAATGGCGGTAGTTAGCAAATATGCTGACAGAACACCAGAATATACCATTGGCTTGCGTGCCGGGCAACAGCTGTCAGTGGGGGAATTGCTAAAGGTTGCTCTTATCCGCTCTTCCAATGATGCGGCCGTGGTATTGGCCGAACACATCGCCGGTGATGAGGCTTTCTTTGGCTATCTAATGACGAAAAAAGCCTATGCCATTGGAGCTATGCAGACCCGTTTTAGAAATGCTTCCGGGCTTCCCGATCCAGATCATTACAGTACGGCTTATGATCTAGCCTTAATAGGTCGTAATGCCCTTTCCAAACCTTATATAGCTAAAATGGCAGCAACCGCAGAAACCGATTTTAAACATCCTGGATACCAGCAAGCCCTTACCATTCGCAATACTAATGGCTTATTAAGAGGCTACCCTGGAGCCGACGGAATTAAAACTGGTACTGCTGACGCATCTGGGAAATGTCTGGTGGCTTCGGCCACTCGCGGCAATAGAGGACTTATTGCTGTAGTTCTGAAATCGGGTGATCGGGAGGGAGATTGTAGAAAGCTACTGGATTATGGCTTTAATAACACCAGCCAACAGAAATTGCTTGACCATGAACTGTCCGTTAAAAATCTGAAAATTAATGGTGGTGAGAAAACCTGGGCCAACATCGTTCCGGCAGAGGATTTGTGGCTTTGGTTGGGGAATAATAAATCTAATATTGAAAAAATAGTAAGGCTAAATTACAATCTTCAAGCACCTTTAATGAAAGGCCAGGTTTTGGGAGAAATAGACGTATACGTCGATGGAGGCTATTTCAGAAGCATTGCTTTGGTCAATAGGGAAGACATTGCCAGGCAATCGTGGTATCTAAAAAGAATAATAAACGGTATTATGAAACATACAAACAGGAATAATGCTATTGGAAGCAAGGGGACGTTCTTTTTGCTTCCTTCCCAGGATTAACGAATAAGGGAAGCAAGGGGACGGTTCTTTTGCTTCCTTCCCAGATAACGAATAAGGAAGCAAAAGAACCGTCCCCTTGCTTCCAATATGGAGGTAGTCACATTGATTGATAGTTGGAGTCTTAGTAATGGTGCAAAACTGGTGGTTGAAGACATACCCTATTTAAAATCAGCCGCTATAGGAGTATATATAAGAGTGGGTTCACGCAACGAAACACCTAGCCTAGCGGGAGCCAGTCACTTTATAGAGCATATGCTTTTTAAAGGTACACCGAAAAGGACGGCTCGGGATATAGCGGAAAGCTTCGAAAGTATTGGCGGTCAATTAAATGCCTTCACGTCCAAAGAGCATACCTGCCTATATGCTCGTACCCTTGATGAAGATATATACTCAGCTATGGAAATCGTTTTTGATATGCTTTTTAATTCCAAGTTGGCCGAAAAAGATTTTAATACGGAAAGAAATGTCGTCATCGAAGAAATTAACATGTATGAGGATACCCCTGATGAACTGATTCATGATGTATTTGCCCGCAAATTTTGGGAAGGGCACCCTATGGGATTTTCTATCCTGGGTACGATGGATACCATTTCTAATATGAACCGGGACGAGCTTTTCGAGTTTTATAAAAAATATTATGTGCCTGCCAATATGATTATATCTGTAGCGGGTAATGTAGATAATGTGAAAATAAGAGAGTTCATAGAACGAGCACTGGAGTCTCAAAAGGCTGATCCTCCCTTCTTTATTCAGGAAAAACCGCAAGAGGGAACCTCATTTATTAACCTGCTACCCAAAGAAGTTGAACAAATGCAGATCTGCCTGGGAGTTCCCGGGATATCCTTTCATAATGAAGATAGATATACCCAGAATGTCATGAACAGCATCCTGGGAGGAGGTATGAGTTCCCGGCTTTTCCAGAAACTCAGAGAAGAGTTGGGTTTAGCTTATTCCGTGTATTCTTACCCGTCCAGCTATTCTGATACTGGCCTGTTCAGCATATATATTGGTACTGGCCCAGATAAAGTGGGCAAGTTCTGTGCCGCTCTTCACGAACAAATTGATGATTTTATTAAGCATGGTGTAAAGGCCGAGGAGATAACCCGTACTCAGAAGTTGATGAAATCCTCAATCTCCTTAGGTCTGGAAAGTGTCATGAATCGAATGACTCGATTGGCAAAATCGATGCTGATGTATGGTGAAATAGTTAGTCCCGAGGAAGTGATAGAACGAGTTTATGCGGTTAAACCCGATATGATACAGGAAATGGCTGGCCGCATTTTCAGACCGGAACTCTTTTCCCTCGCGGCGATTGGAGATAAAGAAGTCCTGCCCATTGTGGAACAGGAATTTCAGAAGTGGTGGGGGAATAGATAATGAAGGTAATGATTAAGCGAATTCATTCTTTTGATTTACCCTTACCTCGTTATATGACTTCCGGCTCAGCCGGGTTGGATATCTATGCAGCTAATACGGAAGATTTAATCATAGGTATTGGAGAACGGGTGCTCGTACCTACGGGCATAGCTATTGCTCTGCCCAATGATTGTGAGGCGCAGATCCGTCCTCGGAGCGGATTGGCCTTAAAATATGGCTTGACCCTGTTGAATACGCCCGGAACTATTGATTCAGACTATCGGGGTGAAATCAAGTTAATTGTTATAAATTTGGGGGACAAAGAGTATACATTAAAAAGAGGCGAACGGGTTGCCCAGATGATTTTTGCCCGGGTGGTAAAGCCTGAGATCATCGAGGTAGAGGTCTTGGACGGAACCGACCGGGGAGGTGGAGGTTTTGGGCATACCGGAGTTTAGGGGGGATAGATAGGTGCGTCTGAATGAACTGGTAGGCAAGGAAATGGTGAATATTTATGATGGCATG